>NZ_BAAHCA010000838.1:0-2174 GCF_054776295.1 Streptomyces sparsus | reverse complement strand
GGCCACCGGCCTGTCCGGGCCCGGCGGTGACGCGCGGCGCAGGTGGGCGCGAGCCGGGGCCGGGGCGGACGCACCCGCCGGGACACGTGGCCCGGAGTAATCGGTTGGCGTGGTGAGGTGCCGGACGCTAGGAATGGACCATGACCCTCTCCGCGTCCGTCCCCGTTCCTGGTCCCGTCGAGGCGGAGGAGGGGACGGAGTTGCTGGAGTGCACCCGGCGTGCGCTGCTGCACCGCCTCGCGGTGGCGCAGAGCGAGGGCCGGGCCCCCGCCGCGGTGGCGGCGCTGGTGCGGGACGGCCGGCAGGTCTGGTTCGGCAGCCGCGGCGAGGTGGACGGCGCACCGGCCACCGATGACACCCAGTTCCGCATCGGCTCGCTCACCAAGACCTTCGTGGCGGTGCTGGTGCTGCGGCTGCGCGACGAGGGACTGCTGGACCTCGGCGACCCGCTGGGCAGGCACCTGGACACGCCGCACGGCGCCGACGCCACGATCGCGCAACTGCTCAGCCACGGCGCGGGACTGGCCGCGGAGGCCCGCGGGCCCTGGTGGGAGCGGACGCCGGGGGAGCTGCGCCCCGAGGTGCCCGACCTCTTCGGTGAGACGCCGCAACCGCACCCGGAGGGCCGCCGGTTCCACTACTCCAACCCCGGTTACGCGCTGCTCGGCGCGCTGGTGGAGGAGCTGCGCGGGCAGCCGTGGCAGGAGGTGCTGCGGACGGAGGTGCTCGAACCGCTGGGCCTGACCCGCACCGGGCTGCGTCCGAGCGCCCCGCACGCGTCGGGCTGGGCGGTGCACCCGTGGGCGGACGTGGTGCAGCGGGAGCGGGTGGTGGAGACGGGCCGGATGGCACCGGCCGGGCAGTTGTGGTCGACGACCGCGGACCTGTGCCGGTTCGCCGAGTTCCTCGCCGCCGGCGACCCGCGGGTGCTGGCGGCCGGCACCCTGGCCGAGATGCGTACACCCGCGGTGCCCGCGGAGACGGACGGATGGGACGACTCGTACGGGCTCGGCCTCCAGCTGACGCGCACCGGCGGCCGGGTGCTGGCCGGGCACTCCGGTTCGATGCCCGGCTTCGTGGCCTGCCTGCTGGTGGACGCGGACCGGGGCCTGGGCGCGGTGTCGCTGGCGAACGTCACCAGCGGCATGGCGGTGACGCCGCTGGCCGCCGACCTGCTGATGGAGTTGGCCGAGCGGGAGCCCCGGCTGCCCGGCGTCTGGCGGCCGCTGTCCGAGGTGGACGGCGAGCTGCTGGCGCTGACCGGCCCCTGGTACTGGGGCGCGGCGCCGTACCTGCTGCGGCTGCGGGACGGCGGCCGGGTGGAGCTGTCCCCGATGGCCGGTGGGCGCCCGGGGTCACGCTTCGATCCGGCGCCCGGCGGCGGCTGGACGGGGCTGGACGGCTACTTCGCCGGCGAACCGCTGCGCGTGGTGCGGCGGGCGGACGGCGCGGTCGACCACCTGGACCTCGGCACCTTCGTGTTCACCCGGCAGCCCTACGACCCGGAAGCCGCGGTACCGGGCGGCACCGACGGTTGGTGACGGCCCGGGCCACCGGTCGTTCGGCGCCGCCTCCGGCGCGTGCCGGACGCCTCGCGGGCGGCACGCCGACATCCCTGCCCGCGAGAGCGGTTCACCGCGTCACAGCAGCATCTTGAACCCCAGGTGGGAAGCCTCAAAACCGAGTCGCTCGTAGAAGCGGTGGGCGTCCACCCGGGTCGCGTCGCTGGTGAGTTGCACCAGTGCGCAGCCTTGGCGACGGGCTTCCGCGACGGCCCAGTTGAGCAGTTCGGTGCCCAGTCCGGTGCCGCGTTCGTCGGTGTGCACCCGGACCGCTTCGACCAGCGCGCGGTCGGCGCCCTGCCGGGACAGGCCGGGCACCACGGTGAGTTGCAGGGTTCCGGCGGGGCGGCCGTCGCGCTCGGCGATCACCAGGTGCTGGTTCGGGTCGGCGGTGATGCGGGCGAACGCGGCCCGGTAGGGGCCGAGATCGTCCGGCGACTCACGGGCGGCGCCGAGCGGGTCGTCGGCGAGCATGCCGACGAGAACGGGGAGATCGTCGGCGGTGGCCGGGCGAATGGTGAGGTCGCTCATGTCGGCACTCTATGCCCGCCGGAGACCCGCGAAACGCCCGCCGGGCGCCTCCCGCACGCCCGCCGCACGCCCACCCAGCGC
>NZ_BAAHCA010000837.1:0-2174 GCF_054776295.1 Streptomyces sparsus | reverse complement strand
TTTTCTTTCCGGTTTCTGCTCTGAGGGCGTTGGATTCCCTTTGCCTTTCGGCGCTTTCAGACTCTAGCAGAATCATTTTGGCCGATCGAATCGACTGTTGATTCCCTCAGGAGTTCGAAATACTTCCGGCGAACCACTCGGGTTCGGGAGGAAGCGTTGAAGATACCAACCGTTGCTGCCGAACTCGTCGAGCTCCAGGCAACTGTTCGAATCTACCGCCTCACGGCCCCCGCGTCAACGGGGTCCTGTGCGGCGAACAGGACAGTAGCAGTTGCCGGGGCCCCGACGCACATCAAGCGGCGACGGGCACCTCGGCCGGGCGGTCTGCGGCGTCGATGTCCCCGGTCTCACCTGCGAGAACGGCCCTGCGGCCGAGTACGTAGACGTAGCCGAGAAAGGCCGCCTCGGCAGCGACGCCGATGCTGACGCGGGCCCAGGTGGGCAGGCCGGAGGGGGTCACGAAGCCCTCGATCACGCCGGAGACGAACAGCACCACGGCCAGCCCGATGGCCATGCCGATGGCCGCCCGCCCCTCCTGGGCCAGCGCCGCCCGTCTGCTCCGCCGGCCCGGGTCGATCACCGTCCAGCCGAGCCGGAGGCCGGTCCCGGCGGCCACGAAGACCGCGGTGAGCTCCAGCAGGCCGTGCGGCAGCACCAGGCCGAGAAAGACGTCCAACCGGCCGGCCGACGCCATCAGGCCGATGCCGACGCCGAGATTGGCCATGTTCAGCAGCAGCACCCAGAGCACCGGGATGCCCAGCAGAGCACCGAAGATCAGGCAGATGGCGACGGCCTGGGCGTTGTTCGTCCAGACCTGCGCGGCGAAGGAGGCCGCCGGGTTGCTGGAGTAGTACGTCTCGTAGTCGCCACCGGGCCGGGTCATCTCCCGGAGGTCCTGCGGCGCGCCGATGGCGGACTGGACCTCCGGGTGGGCGGCGATCCACCAGCCGATCACCGCGGCCAGCAGGATCGACAGCACTGCGGTGGGCGCCCACCAGTGGCGGGTGCGGTAGACGGCGGCCGGGAAGCCGGCGGTGAAGAAGTGCGCCGCGTCCCTCCAGGAGGAGCGGCGCGGACTGGTGACGGCGCTGCGCGCGCGGGCGACCAGGGTGGTCAGCCGGCCGACCAGTGCGGGGTCGGGCGCGCTCGACTGGACCTGCGACAGGTGCGTCGCGGTGAGCTGGTAGAGCGCGACCAGCTCGTCCACCTCGGCTCCGGAGAGGCGGCGCCGGCGGCGCAGCAGCTCCTCCAGGCGTTCCCACTGCCCGCGGTGCGCGGAGACGAAGACGTCGAGATCCATGGGAAGAGCTTGGCAGACGACCGGCGGGCGGGACCGCGGGCACTTGTCGTCTTTACTGTTCGTAGGAGCCGAGAGGAGAGGTGCCGGGTGAGTGAACTCGTGACGGGCGACGCGGTGGTGCTGGGGTTGCGGCCGGCGAGAGTGCCGAGCCGGGCACTGGCCGTCTGCATCGACCTGGCGGTGCTGTGGGCCGTCTACCTGGCGTTCTTCGTCCTGCTGCTGACCGCGGTGTCCGGCCTGGACCAGGCTGCCGAGGCAGCCGTCGCGGTGGCGCTGCTGGTACTGGTCCTGATGGGCGGACCGGTGGCCGTGGAGACGCTCAGCAACGGACGGTCCCTGGGCAAGATGGCCTGCGGACTGCGCGTGGTCCGGGAGGACGGCGGGCCGGTCCGCTTCCGGCACGCGCTGGTGCGCGGACTGATCGGGTTCGTGGAGATCCAGCTGACGCTCGGGGTGGTGGCCACCTGCTCCTCGCTGGTCTCCCAGCGGGGGCGCCGCCTCGGTGACGTCTTCGCCGGCACGCTCGTGGTGCGGGAACGCAACTCCGCGCCGCCGGTCGCGGCGGTGCCGCCGCCCCCGCCCCGGCTGGCCGGCTACTTCCAGGGCCTCGACCTCTCCGCGATCCCGAACCCGCTGTGGTTGGCGATCCGGCAGTACCTCACCCGGATGTCCCAGCTCGACCCGCAGGTGAGCCGGTCGGTCGCGGAGCGGCTCGGTGCGGACGTGGCGGGGCGTACCGGCACGCCGCCGCCCGAGGGCGTGCCGGCCGCGACGTATCTGGCGGGAGTGGTGGCCGAGAGGCAGTCCCGCGACGCCCGCAGGGCCTTCGGTGAGAGTCCCGCGTACCCGCCGGGTGCGGCCGGCGCGCCGGCGT
>NZ_BAAHCA010000836.1:0-2175 GCF_054776295.1 Streptomyces sparsus | reverse complement strand
CGGCCGGGGCCGGGCCGACGGCGTCGAGGAACTCGGCGGCGGTGACCTCGCGCAGCGAGGCGGCGGCCACGCCGACCTCCTCCAGTTGGCGCGCGGTCGGAGTGGCCCTGCCGTTGAGCAGCAGGCCGTCGATCACCGCGCCGGGGGCGAGGCGGTGCGCGGTGAGCGCACCCCACTTCCAGCGGGTGTCGGAGTCGGCGAGGACGGCGACACGAAGCTGTCGGTCGCCGGTCTCGGGAGCGGTACGAATGGGCACGTCGACGACGCTAGGAAGCGATGGGGCTGAGCGGCCCAACGCCAATACAACAGACGGTTAACAGCACATCGACTTACGGCCAACCGCCTTTTTGGCAAGGGTGGTTCACCGTAAGGACATGCGGAGTTCACGCAACGGCCGGGCGGCGGTAAAGACGTCCGCCGGGTGGACGTCTAACGTCACCCGCGTGGTTAAGCTCTCGGCCATCGTGCCGTTCTACAACGTGCGGCCCTTCGCGGGCGACGCGCTGCGCAGCCTGCGCGCCAACGCCCGGCCGGGATTCGAGTTCCTGCTGGTCGACGACTGCTCCACCGACGGCACGACGGAACTGCTGGAGCGCGCCGCCCGGGAAATCCCCGGGGCGCGGCTGCTGCGCCACGAGGAGAACAGCGGAATCGCCGCCGCCCGCAATACCGGGCTGAACGCGGCCCGGGGCGAATTCCTGACCTTTCTCGACGGCGACGACTGGCTGGCGCCCGGCCATTACGCACGACTGGTGGAGAACATCGAGCAGTTGGGGTGCGATTTCCTGCGCACCGACCACGTGCGCTGCACCGGGACCCGGCGCACGGTGACCCGGGTCCCGCACGGTCGCCGCGGCGTCGTCCTGGACCCGCGGGCGGCGATCCTGCCCGCCGGGCGCACCACCTGCGTCGACTACTCCTACGCCTGGGCGGGCGTCTACCGGCGGCGGCTGCTGGAACAGGGGCTGCTGCACTTCCACCCCGGTCTGCGGACGGCCGAGGAACGGCCCTGGATCTGGCGGCTGCACCGGGAGGCCTCGTCGTTCGCCGTCGTGGGCCTGCTGGGCGTCTTCTACCGGCGGGGGGTCGCCTCGTCGCTGACCCAGATCGGTGACGCCCGCCAGCTCGACTTCATCCGGGCGTTCGACCTGCTCGTCGCGGAGACCGCGCGGGACGCGGAGGCGGCGGCGCTGCTACCGAAGGCCGTCCGCACCTACTGCGCGGTGATCCACCACCACCTGGTCAACGACCGCTACGCGCCGCGCATGGCCCGGCAGGTGCGGTCGCTGAGCGCGGCGGCGCTGCGGCGGCTGCCGTCCGACCTGGTCAACGAGGCGCTGGACTCCATGGACGCGCAGCGCTCGGTGCGGCTCCGCCGGTTGCGCCACCGTCCCTCGACCGCCGCCCGCTCCACCGCCCCCTTGAGCGCCTCCACGGCGACCGGGACCTCCGGCACGTCCGGCACCTCCACCGCGACCGGGGCGGGGGCACGATGACACCGCCCGCCGTCTCGCCGGGAACGGGCCGGCTCACCCGGCTGTTCGTGGCGGCGACCGCCCTGGACGTGGCCGTGCACGCGGCGGCGCTGGAGGCCGGGTGCTTCCCCGGGCCGGCGCGCCACCTGCTGGTCGTCAGTGACACGTCGCCGGTTCCGGAGGTGTCCTGGGGAGTCGGTGCAGCGACCGTTCCGGGCGCTGCCCGCTTCGACCGGGTGCTGTCCTGGAACGCGGCGATCCACCCGCGCCACCCGGGCAGTTGGCAGCCGCGGGAGTCGGACGTGCCGGTGTGGGAACGGCAGGTGCGGCTGCTGTGGGAGCTGGGGGACGGGCCGGTCGAGGTCGTCGCCCCGCACGCCGAGCACGCGCTCGCGCAGGTCTTCACGGACTCCCCCGTCGAGGTCTGCGTGACCGGCGCCGCCGCCTACCTCCCGGCCGCCCACGCCCTCGACAACCTGACCGGCACCCGGGTCCGGCGGCTGCTCCACCTGGACCTGCTGCCCGGCGTCCCGGCGCTGCTGCTCGACGAGTTCGGCGTCCCGGCAAAGACGGTCCCCACCGCCGCCCTGCACGCCGTGCTCGCCGACCACCCCGCGCCGGCCGCCCTCACCGGCTCCCCCGGGCCCGGGACGGCGTTGCTGCTCGCCGGGCCCGACGAGCGGTCCGCCGCCCGCACCCT
>NZ_BAAHCA010000835.1:0-2182 GCF_054776295.1 Streptomyces sparsus | reverse complement strand
CCCCGATGCCACCCGGGGCCGGGCCCACTCCCCCGCGTCACGGCACTCCCGTCCCACGGCGCCTCCCCGAACACGGCCGCCCGTGTGCCGGGCCACCCGGGCCCGGCGGGCAAGCCAACGCTCAGTGGAAGAAGTGCCGGGTGCCGGTCAGGTACATCGTCACGCCGGCCGCCTTCGCCGCCTCGATCACCTGCTCGTCGCGCACCGAACCGCCGGGCTGCACCACGGCCCTGACGCCCGCGGCGGTCAGCACCTCCAGGCCGTCGGGGAACGGGAAGAACGCGTCGGACGCCGCGTAGGAGCCCGCGGCGCGCTCCTCGCCCGCCCGCTGCACGGCCAGCTTGGCGGAGTCCACCCGGTTGACCTGGCCCATGCCCACGCCGACCGTGGCGCCGTCCTTGGCGAGCAGGATGGCGTTGGACTTCACCGCGCGGCACGCACGCCACGCGAAAGCCAGTTGGGCGAGCTCCTCGGCCGGCAGCGCCTCGCCGGCCGCCAGTGTCCAGGCCGCCGGGTCGTCGCCGTCGGCCTGCAAGCGGTCCTTCACCTGGAGCAGGGCGCCACCCTCTACGGGCTTGACCTCCAGCGACCGGGCGGGGGCGTCGGGGCAGCGCAGCACCCGGATGTTCTTCCGGCCGGCGAGCACCTCCACCGCACCGTCCTCGTAGCCGGGGGCGACCACGACCTCGGTGAAGATCTCCGCGACCTGCTCGGCCATCGCGAGCGACACCGGGCGGTTGACCGCGATCACGCCGCCGAAGGCCGACAGCGGGTCGCAGGCGTGGGCCCGGCGGTGGGCCTCGGCGACGTCCGCGCCGACCGCGATGCCGCACGGGTTGGCGTGCTTGATGATGGCGACGCACGGCTCGGCGTGGTCGTACGCGGCACGGCGGGCGGCGTCGGTGTCCGTGTAGTTGTTGAAGGACATCTCCTTGCCGTGCAGCTGCTCGGCCGCCGCGAGACCCCCGGTGCCGTCCGTGTACAGCGCGGCCGGCTGGTGCGGGTTCTCGCCGTAACGCAGCACGTGGGCGCGCTCGTGGGCGGTGCCGAGGAACTCCGGGAAGCCGGAGCCGTCCGCCGCGTAGTCGTCGGCGAACCAGGACGCCACCGCCACGTCGTAGGCGGCGGTGTGCCGGAACGCCTCCGCCGCGAGGCGCTTGCGCTCGGTCAGCTCGAAGCCGCCGTCACCGGCTGCCTTGAGCACGTCGGCGTACCGCTCGGGGTTGACGACGACCGCCACGGACGGGTGGTTCTTCGCCGCCGCCCTGACCATGGACGGGCCGCCGATGTCGATCTGCTCCACGCACTCGTCGGCCGTGGCCCCGGAGGCGACGGTCTCCCGGAACGGGTAGAGGTTCACCACCACCAGCTCGAACGGCTCCACGCCCAGCTCGGTGAGCTGGCTGCGGTGGTCCTCCAGGCGCTGGTCGGCGAGGATCCCGGCGTGCACCTTGGGGTGCAGCGTCTTGACCCGGCCGTCCAGGCACTCCGGGAAGCCGGTCAGCTCCTCGACCCTCGTCACCGGGACCCCGGCGCCGGCGATGCGGGCGGCGGTCGAGCCGGTCGAGACGAGCTGCACCCCGGCCGCGTGCAGCCCCTGTGCCAGCTCCTCCAGCCCGGTCTTGTCGTAGACGCTGACCAGCGCGCGGCGGATCGGCCGCTTCGTACCTTCGGCGGTCATGCCGGAACCCGTACCTTTCGTCCTTCGATGGAATAGCCCTCGCGGGCCAGGCGGCCCACCACGTCGACCAGCAGGCGTCGTTCGACGCCCTTGATGCGCTCGTGCAGGGCGGACTCGTCGTCCTCGGCCAGGACCTCCACCGCCTCCTGGGCGATGATCGGTCCGGTGTCGACTCCGTCGTCGACAAAGTGGACGGTGCACCCGGTCAGCTTCACGCCGTAGGCGAGCGCGTCGCGCACGCCGTGGGCGCCGGGAAAGCTCGGCAGCAGCGCCGGGTGGGTGTTGACAAGCCGGCCGCCGAACCGGGCCAGGAACCGCTTGCCGACGATCTTCATGAACCCCGCCGACACCACCAGGTCGGGCCGGTGTTCGGCGGTGGCCTCGGTCAGTGCCCGGTCCCAGTCGTCGCGGGTGGCGTGGTCGCCGACCCGGCAGACGAAGGTCGGCAGCCCGGCCCGCTCGGCGCGGGCCAGCCCGGTGATGCCGTCGCGGTCGGCGCCG
>NZ_BAAHCA010000834.1:0-2182 GCF_054776295.1 Streptomyces sparsus | reverse complement strand
CGCCGCCGTGGCGGCGCCGGGCAGCGGCGCTCGGGTCGGCCGGTTCGCAGGTGCGAGCCGGGCCCCCGGGTGACTAGCGGGACTGCTGGGCCGGAACGCCCTTCGACAGGCCCTCGTCGGAGTCGGCCGGCTGGCCGGCCGCGGCGACGGCCGCACCGGTGAGCGTGGCCAGCATCTCGCGGACGTTGGTGAGCTGGGCGTTGATGCTGTCGCGGCGGTTGGTGAGCGCCGCCAGCTCCCGCTCGGACTCGCTGCGGACGCGGTCGGCCTTGGCGTTGGCGTCGGCGACGATGTCCTCGGCCTGGCGCTGCGCGGTCTCCACCGTCTGGCGGGCGCGGCGCTCGGCGTCGGTGCGCAGCTTCTCGGCCTCCAGGCGCAGCTGCTCCGCCCGGTGCTCGATCTCGGCGAGACGCTTCTCCGCCTTGGCCTGGCGGGAGGCCAGGTCACGCTCGGACTGCTCCCGGCGCTTGGCCAGGTTGGTCTCGAAGTCGGCGGCGGCCTGGGCGGCCTTGGCGCGGGTGTCCTCGAAGAGGGCGTCGGCCTCCTCGCGCTTGGACTGGGCGTCCTTGTCGGCGTCGGAACGCAGCTGGGAGGCTTCGCTCTTGGCCTTCTCGACGATCCGGACGCCCTCGTCCTCGGCCTTCGCACGGCGGTCGTTGGCGAACGCCTCGGCGTCGTCACGGACCTGCTGGGCGGCGCCCTCGGCGAGCTCGCGGTGCTGCTCGGCGGCGTGGCGGGCCTCTTCCCGCAGGTCCTTCGCCTCCTCCTCGGCGAGGCGGAGGATCTTCTCGACCCGCGCGCCCAGCCCGGCGTAGGACGGCTCGGCGTCGCTGACCTGAGCCTGGGCGTTCTGCGTTTCGAGGTGCAGCTCCTCGATGCGCTTTTCCAGAGAGGTGATGCGGGCCAGTGCACTGTCACGGTCGGCGACGAGCTTCGTGATGCGGTCGTCCACCTGGCCGCGGTCGTAACCACGGCGCACGAGCTCGAAGCCGAATGGAGAGGAAGTGTCGCTCATGGGGTTCCTGTCGAATGAGACCGGTGAGGTGATAGAGGGAATCCTAGGGGCCAGGACGGCGTGTCAACGAGGGGATGCCGGTTTGATATGGAGAATGTCCGTCGCGATGCGCTCGTTCGAGTGACTAACTGTCTGCAGACTTGCCACTCGACCGGGTGGTGCCGGCGCCGGCACCTGCTTTGACGCCCCCGTTGGCGCCGCCGGCCGCGCCCTTGCCGCCACCGGCCCCCGGAGCCTCGAAGGACTCCAACGCCTCAAGAACGTCCTGGACACGGGAGATCTCGGTGTTGATGTCCGCCCGACGCCGCACCAGCACGTCGAGTTCCCGCTTGCCTTCCTCGACCATGGTCTTGGCTTCCTGCTCAGCCTCGGTACGCAGCTGGGTGGCCTCCTTGATAATGGCCGCCTTCTTCTGCTCGGCTTCCTTCAGCAGGTTCTCGGCCTTGCGCACCGCGGCGATCCGCACCTTGCCCGCCTCCGCGCTGGCCTCCGAAACCATGTCGGCTGCCTTCTTCTGAGCCTTCGTCAACTGCTCCTCGGCGGCCGCCACCAACTTGTCGCACCGCTCACCCGCGGACTTCATCGCCTCGGCGGACTCCCGGCGGGCCCGCTCGTGCAGCTCCTCCACCTCACCGTCGACCCGCGTACGCAGCTCCTCGGTCCGCTCGCGTATCGCGGCCGCGTCCCGACGTGCCTCCTCCAGCATGGTGTTGGAGTCCCGCCGCGCCTTCTCGACCAGGTCGCTGCTCTCCCCGCGCGCCTCGGACAGCAGACGCTCCGACTCCCGGCGGGCCGCACCCACCATGGTGTCGGCCTGCTCCTCGGCCGCGGTACCCGTGCGCAGGGCCTCCTCCTGCGCCTTGGCCACCAGTTGGTCCGCCTGCTCGGCGGCGTCCGCCAGCTTGCGTGACGCGTCCTTGCGGGCCTCGTCCCGTACCCGGTCGGCCTCCGCCCTCGCCCGCTCGGCCGAGTCCTCCGCGGAGGAGCGCACCCGCTCCGCCTCCGCGATGGCCTCCGACACCGTGCGCTCGGCGAGCGACTTCGCGGCGTCCGTCTCCTCCTCGGCGTCCCGGCGCAGCGTCGCCACCGCGTGCTCCGCGGCGCGGCGCAGGACGGCGATCTCCTCGTCGGCCTGCTCGCGCAGCCCGGCGACCGACTCCCGCACCT
>NZ_BAAHCA010000833.1:0-2184 GCF_054776295.1 Streptomyces sparsus | reverse complement strand
GCCCGGCCCGGGGCGGGGAGCGGCCGTGCCGGGCGGGGCTGGGCGGCGGGCGGCCGGGTGTCAGTTGCCAAAGGACTCGTCCATGTCGGCTGCCGCGGCGTCGGCGGCCTGCTTGACGCTCTTCCTGCCGGACAGCACGGACTGCATCATCTGGGCAAGGGTCTTCTTGCCCTGGATCTCACCGTAGGCGGGGGTGACGGGCACGGTGCGGCCGGCTTCCGTCATCTGCCGGGCGAAGGGCGCCACGAGCGGCCCGCCGTCGCGCTGCGCCTTCTCCACCAGGGACTGCCGGCCGGAGAAGTAGCCGGACTGCTCGGCCCACCGGGCGGCGAACCGCTCACTGCTCATCAGCTCCACGAACTCCCAGGCCAGTTCGCGGCGCGGGCTCTCCCGGAACACGCCGAGATGCGAACCGCCCAGGAAGGAGGGGCTGATGCCGCCCTCGGGCCCGGGGATCGGCGCGGCGGCCAGTTTGCCCTTCATCTCGGGCCGGCTCTCGACGATCGCGGCCGGGGTCCAACTGCCGGACACCGTCATGGCGATCCGGCCGGCCTGGAAGTTGTCCACCAGGTCGGCCTCGTTCCAGGTGGAGGCGGCCCTGGGTGAGGCACCGTGCTCGGTGGCGAGTCCGGTGTAGAAGGAGACGCCGCGGAGCGCGCGCGGGCTGTTGACGGCCGCCTTCCAGGTTCCGCCGGACTCGGTGGCGAGGTCACCGCCGGCTCCCCAGATGAACGAGTCGAGAATGTACTCGTTGTCACCGACCACGGGGAACGGGATGAGGTCCGGTTCCTTCTCCTTGAGCGCGGCGGTGACCTCGCGCAGTTCCTGCCACGACGTGGGCGCCTCCAGGCCGTGCTCGTCGAACACGTCCTTGCGGTAGAGCAGGGCCCGCACCCCGGCGTACCAGGGCACGCCGTAGATCCGGCCGTCCAGGGTGCCCGCCTCCCGCAGGCCGGCGACCAGGTCGTCGTCGAGCCCGGCGTTCCGCACGTCGTCGGTGAGGTCGGCGAGTGCGCCGGCGTCGGCGAACTCCGCGGTCCAGGTCGTGCCCACCTCGGCGACGTCGGGGGTGGTGCCGCCGGCCATCGCCTTGGTGAACTTGTCGTGGGCGTCCGGCCAGGGCACGTACTGCACTTTCAGGCCGGCTCCGGTGCGCCGGGTGAACTCCTTGCCGACGTCGCGGAAGAAGGGCTCGGAGTCCGGATTGGTGCCCTCCATGATCCACACGGTGAGGCTGCCGTCCTCGGCGGAGGAGCCGCCACCCCCTCCGCAGGCGGTCAGGGCGAGGGACAGGACCGCTCCGACAGCGATGGCGCGCTTCCTCATGGCCGGACTCCTCGTGCACTGGACGGACTGCCGGTGTCCGCTCGACCACCGACGGTGACTACGTCCACCCTGCGCCATCCGGGCCCCCGCATCACGGACCGGCGCCGGTGTTCCGCCGACCTTTGACGGATCGGCCTACTGCCGCCGGGCCCGTGACGCCCCGCCCCGAGGTGTCCGCACGTGCCGCGGACCGCGCGTGCCGCTACCGGTCGAGGAGTTCGCTGCCGGTGGCCGCGTCCACCACCGTGCGGTCACCCAGGGGTGCGTCCAGCTCCACCTCGACCTCGTCGATGAGCAGTTGGTCGGTGCAGAAGTCCACGTCCTTGGGCTTCGCCCAGCCGGCCACCACGACGAGTTCCTCGGACTCGTGCACGTGGACCCCGAAGTCCTCGTCGCAGGCGCCGTGTCCGACGGCGACCTCGAAGGTCGTCTTGTCGGAGCCCGGCGGGTGCGCCTCCTCCAGCGGAAGCATGTTGTCGGGCCGGCCGGAGACGGGCTCCACGTCGGGCCACTCCTGTTCGATGGTGGCCGCCCGCTTCTCGAACCGGGTCTGCTCCTCGGAGGGGCTCGGCGATCCGTCCGACCGCACGCTCTGGCCGCCGTCGCCGCAGCCGCCGGCAGTGAGCACCGCAGCCGCCACGAGCGCCGCCGCCGTCGTCGTCCTTCGTCGCATCGTTGCCTCCTGTGTGGGGTTCCGATGGGACGTGGCGGAGCCCGTTCCGGTTCCGGGGCGGGGCGCACGGGGTCGAGGGAGGCGGTACCGGCGGGGTGCGGGCGGGGCGCGGTGACGAGGGTGCGGGCGGTGTCGCGGCGGGGTGCCCGCGGCGGGGTGCGGACACAGAAGTGCCGCGGTGCCCG
>NZ_BAAHCA010000832.1:0-2190 GCF_054776295.1 Streptomyces sparsus | reverse complement strand
TGATCCCGGTCGGCCGCGGCCGACCGGGATCAGCCCTCGCCGACCTCGGCGCCCGCCATCGGGTCCAGCACCCCGACACCGACCAGCACCAGCAGCACCACACCCACCGCGACGCGGTAGTAGACGAACGGCATGAAGCTGCGGGTCTCGATGAACCGCATGAACCAGGCGATCACCGCGTAGCCGACCAGGCCGCCGACCACGGTGGCGAAGATGGTGGGCCCCCAGGAGACGTGAGCGGCGTCCTCACCGCCGATCTCCTTGAGTTCGTAGGCGCCCGACCCCAGCACCGCCGGGATGGCCAGCAGGAACGAGTAACGGGCGGTGGAGGCGCGGTCGTAGCCGAGGAACAGGCCGCCGGTCATGGTCACGCCGGAACGGGACATGCCGGGGATGAGCGCGAGCGCCTGCCACAGACCGAAGAAGATGCCGTCGCGGACGTTCAGCTGGTCCAGGCCCTTGCGGGGGCCGCCCGCCCGGTGCCTGCCGCCGCCCTTCTCCGCCCGGGCCACGATCCGGTCGGCGACGCCCAGTGCGACACCCAGCACGATGAAGCTGACCGCGATCAGCCGCAGGTCGCGGAAGGGCCCCTCGATGTGGTCCTTGAAGATGACGCCGAGCACGACGATCGGGATGGAGCCGATGATCACCAGCCAGCCGATCCGGGCGTCCAGATCCTGGCGCGCCTCCCGGTCGACCAGAGACCGGCACCAGGCCGTCACGATGCGGAGGATGTCCTTGCGGAAGTAGATCAGGATGGCGATCTCGGTGCCGATCTGGGAGACCGCCGTGAAGGCCGCGCCGGGGTCCTCCCAGCCCGCGGCGACGGCGACGAGCCGGATGTGCGCGCTGGAGGAGATCGGCAGGAACTCGGTCAGCCCCTGGACGAGCCCGAGGATGAAGGATTCGAACCAAGACATGTCGGGTGAGCTCGTCCTTGTGATCGTCGGTCAGTTCGGATCAGATGGTATGGGTGCACTGCCGGGTGTCCGGCGCGCGGGTGGGGCTAAGGCGCACTCAGGTGCCGACCGCCGCCCGTAGTTGCGCCCTGCGGCGCCAGGCGACGGCCGCCGCGGCGGCCCCGGTGACGGTGATGAAGGCGAACGCGGCGAGGAACATCGGCGAGGCCGGCTCCGCCGCCCGGCTGCCCGCCACCACGTAGGCCGCGGTGTTGGGCACGCTGCCCACGGCGGTGGCGGAGAGAAACGCCGGCCACCCCATGCGGGAGACGGCCGCTCCGTAGTTGGAGGCGGCGAACGGCACCCCCGGGACCAGCCGGAGCACCAGCATCGCCCGGAAACCGCGGCTGCTCAGCTGCCGGTCACCGGCCCGGAGCCAGCGGCCCCGCAGCAGTGGCCGCAGCCCCTCCTGGCCGAGCAGTCGGCCCAGCCCGAAGGAGATGCCCGCGCCCGCCACCGTGCCGACCAGCGCACCGATGGTTCCCCACTGCGCGCCGAACAGGGCGCCGGCGGCGAGGTTGAGGACCGGGCGGGGCACGAAGGCCGCCGTGCACAGCGCGTAGGCGACGGTGAAGCCCACCACCGCGGTGGCGCCGGTCACCGGCTGCGCCGTGGGATCGGTCAGCATCCGCTGGGGCTGGTGGACCAGCACGAACGCAGCGGCTGAGGAGAGCAGCACCACGAGCAGCCCGAGCCGGAGCCGGGCGGAACTCGATGACAGTGCGCGGCGTGCGCCGAAGGCGCGAACGGGGGCGGGCACCGGGGGAGAGTAACCGACGAAGATGACACCCCGACGACTTCCCGGCCGCAGGCCGCACCCCGGCGGCCGCCACCGCCCCGGCGCGGACCGGCGCCGGCGGCACCGCACAATGGGTCGGTGGACGAATCCAGACCCGTGACACGGGCGGTGCACCAGGGCGTCGCCCGGCTGCTGCCCGACCTCGACCGGGAGCGCGCCTGGCTGCTGACGGTGGACGACGCCCCCCAGTCCTACGTGGACCTCGACGATCCCGGCCATCTGGAGTTCGAGTACGTGCGCCGGATCGCCCACGTGCTGCACACCGGCTTCCCGGACGGCCCGCTGGACCTGCTGCACCTGGGCGGCGGGGCCCTGACGCTGGCGCGCCAGGTCGCGGCGGTCCGTCCCGGCTCGGGCCAGCGGGTGGCGGAGTTCGACGCGGCGCTGATCGACCTCGTGGACGAGTGGCTGCCGGTGCCGGCGGACGCCGGC
>NZ_BAAHCA010000831.1:0-2190 GCF_054776295.1 Streptomyces sparsus | reverse complement strand
CGCCGCGGCGGCGACGACCTCGGCGGCCTCCGCCTCCCGCTGGCGTTCCTTGGCCCGCCGGGCGGCGGCGGTGGCCACCGACGGCCACACCCGGTCGATAGCCGCGTTCACGGCGGCACCGACCAGGACCGCGAAGGCCGAGATGAAGATCCACAGCAGCACCGCGACAGGTGCCGCCAGCGAGCCGTAGATGGTGGGCCCCTCCACCGTCGAGGTGAGGTAGATGCGCAGCAGGAAGCTGCCCCCCACCCACATCAGCAGGGAGACCAGGGCGCCGGGAATGTCCTCCCGCCAGGGCGAGCGGACGGGCACCGAGAAGTGGTAGAGCGTGGTGAGGAAGGCGACGGACAGCAGCAGCACGGTCGGCCAGTAGAAGACCCTGACCAGGAGTTCCGCCTGCGGGATCCAGCGGATGACGGCGTCCGGGCCGACCACCATGAGCGGCAGCGCGACCGCGCCGATCAGCAGCGCGATGATGTACAGCAGGAACGCCAGCAGCCGGGTCTTGACGATGCCGCGGTGGCCGTCGAGGCCGTACATCACCGTGATGGTGTCGATGAAGACGTTCACCGCCCGCGAGCCGGACCACAGGGCCAGCGCGAAACCGAACGAGACGATGTCCGGCCGACCGTCCCGTATGACGTCGTCGATGAGCGGCACGGCGATGTCGTTGACGCCCCGGTCGGACAGCACGGCCGAGGAGGCGTCCAGGATGTTCGTCCGCACGCTGGCGATGGTGTCGGTGCCGATGTACGCGTCGAGATAACCGAGCAGCCCGATGAGGCCGAGCAGCAGCGGCGGGAGCGACAGCAGGGTGAAGAACGCGGCCTCCGCCGCGAGGCCGAGGATCCGGTACTCGATGCAGGAGTTGACGGTGTCCTTCAGCAGCAGCCAGGTGAGCTTGCGTTTGGGGACGTTCCGGTACACAAGACGTGTTCTTGCCCGGCGGCCGGGGGGCCGGTTCGGGGGTGAAGTGGCTGCTCGCACACCCGTAACGTATCCGCCCCACGGCCCGTGACGCTCACCGGTGACGAGCCGGGTGCCCGCCGCCTACGCTGAGGCCCATGGCCGCCTCGACGCACACCGTGACGAATCAGCCCCCGCCGCTGGTGGACTACGACGTCTTCACGCAGGACCGGGCGCTCGCCGAGGGCGTGCGGCGGCACGCCGCGCCCGGGAACCGCACGGAGATCGAGGCCGAGCTGAGCGCGCTGGGCCGGGCGGCCGGATCGGCCGAGGCGCAGGAGTGGGGGGCGCAGGCCAACGCGCACCCGCCGGAGCTGCGTACCCACGACCGGTACGGCCACCGCGTCGACGAGGTCGACTTCCATCCGTCGTGGCACCGGCTGCTGGAGCGCGGCACGGCCGCCGGGCTCACCGACGCCTGGACCCGCCCGGACGGGCAGCTTCGGCGCAGCGCGGCGTTCCTGGTGTGGTCGCAGGTGGAGGCCGGGCACGGCTGCCCGCTGTCGATGACGCACGCCGCGGTGCCCGCGCTGCGGGCCGATCCGGGGCTGGCCGCGGTGTGGGAGCCGCTGCTCACCTCGCGCACCTACGAGCCGGGTCTCCGGCCGGCGGCCGGCAAGGCGGGTGCGCTGGCCGGTATGGGCATGACCGAGAAGCAGGGCGGTTCGGACGTCCGCGCCAACACGACCCGCGCGGAGCCGCTGGCCGAGGACGGCGCCTACACGCTGACCGGGCACAAGTGGTTCTGCTCGGCGCCGATGTCCGACGTCTTCCTGGTGCTCGCCCAAACGGGCCCCGGTGACGGCCGGCCGACCTGCTTCCTGCTGCCCCGGATGCTGCCCGACGGCACCCGCAACGCCTTCCGTGTGCAGCGTCTCAAGGACAAGCTCGGCAACCGGTCGAACGCGTCGGCCGAAGTGGAGTTCGACGGGTCCACCTGGGCACGCCGCGTGGGCGAGGAGGGCCGCGGGGTGGCGACCATCATCGAGATGGTCGCCGCGACCCGGCTGGACTGCGTGACCGGCTCGGCGGCACTGATGCGGCAGTCCGTGGCACAGGCCGCGCACCACGCGGCGCATCGCACTGCGTTCGGCGGGACGCTGCTCGACAAGCCGCTGATGCGGAACGTGCTCGCCGACCTGGCGCTGGAGTCGGAGGCGGCGACGACCCTGGCGCTGCGGCTGGCCGCGGCGTACGACCGGGCGGCGCGCGGCGACGGCTCGG
>NZ_BAAHCA010000830.1:0-2190 GCF_054776295.1 Streptomyces sparsus | reverse complement strand
CGCTGGTGGCTCGCGCCCGGCGTCACCGCCCTGGGGCTGCTCGCCTTCGTCGTCTACTCCAGCTGGCGCGCCTTCGCGGGCGCCGACTACTACGCGGCGCCGTACGTGTCGCCGTTCTACTCGCCCTGCCTCTCGCAGAACTGCGTGCCGATGGAGGGCGGACCCAACGTCGCCCTGTTCGGTGACTGGTGGGTGCTCTCGCCGGCGCTGCTCATCCTGGTCTTCCCGCTGGGCTTCCGGCTGACCTGCTACTACTACCGCAAGGCCTACTACCGGGGCTTCTGGCGCGCCCCCGCGGCCTGCGCCGTGCCGGAGCCGCACCGCCGGTACACCGGGGAGACGCGGTTCCCCCTGGTGCTGCAGAACGGCCACCGCTACTTCTTCTACGCCGCGCTCGGCATCGCCCTGATCCTCACGTACGACACGCTGCTCGGCTTCCGCAACGCGGAGTACGAGTGGGGCCACATGGGCCTGGGCACGGTGGTCTTCCTGGTCAACATCGTGCTGATCTGGGCGTACACGCTGTCCTGCCACTCCTGCCGGCACGTCATGGGCGGCCGGCTCCGGCACTTCTCCCGGCATCCGGTGCGCTACCGCCTGTGGGGCTGGGTCAGCCGCCTCAACGGCCGGCACATGGAACTGGCCTGGGCGTCGCTGATCAGCGTCGCGGTGGCCGACCTCTACGTGTACCTGCTGGCCACCGGCACGCTCACCGACGTCCGCTTCTTCTGAGCCGCCCGCACGGTCCCCGCCCCCCGACTTCCCGACCGTCCGCCACTCCCGTCCCGCCCGGGCCGCCCGGCCGGCGCGGGGCCCGCCGAGAGGAACGCAAGAGCAGATGACAAGCGCCGAACCGCAGGTGTGGGACGTGGTCGTGGTGGGCGCCGGCGGCGCGGGGCTGCGCGCCGCGATCGAGGCCCGTGAACGCGGCCTGCGGACGGCCGTGATCTGCAAGTCGCTGTTCGGCAAGGCGCACACCGTGATGGCCGAGGGCGGCATCGCCGCCAGCATGGGCAACGTCAACGAGGGCGACAACTGGCAGGTGCACTTCCGCGACACCATGCGCGGCGGCAAGTTCCTCAACCAGTGGCGGATGGCCGAGCTGCACGCCCAGGAGGCCGCCGACCGGGTGTGGGAGCTGGAGACCTGGGGCGCGCTGTTCGACCGCACGGCCGACGGCCGGATCTCGCAGCGCAACTTCGGCGGCCACGAGTACCCGCGGCTGGCGCACGTCGGGGACCGCACCGGGCTGGAACTGATCCGCACCCTCCAGCAGCGCGTCGTCGCCCTCCAGCAGGAGGACTTCGCGGAGAGCGGCGACCACGAGAGCCGGCTGCGGGTCTTCCAGGAGTACACCGTCACCCGCCTGCTCCAGGAGGACGGGCCGGGCAGCGCGGTGACCGGGGTGTTCGGCTACGCCCGCGAGTCGGGCCGGTTCTTCACCCTGGAGGCGCCGGCCGTGGTCCTGGCCACCGGCGGCATCGGCAAGTCGTTCAAGGTGACGTCGAACTCGTGGGAGTACACCGGGGACGGGCACGCGCTCGCGCTGCTGGCCGGAGCGGCGCTCACCCACATGGAGTTCGTGCAGTTCCATCCGACCGGCATGGTCTGGCCGCCGTCCGTGAAGGGCATCCTGGTCACCGAGTCGGTGCGCGGGGACGGCGGCGTGCTGCGCGACGCGGACGGCCGGCGGTTCATGTTCGACCACGTGCCTGAGGTCTTCCGCGACAAGTACGCGGAGACCGAGGAGGAGGCCGACGGCTGGTACGAGGACCCGGAGCACCACCGCAGGCCGCCGGAGCTGCTGCCGCGCGACGAGGTGGCGCGGGCCATCAACGCCGAGGTGAAGGCGGGGCGCGGCTCGCCGCACGGCGGGGTGTTCCTGGACGTCTCCACCCGGATGCCCGCCGAGGTGATCAAGCGGCGGCTGCCGTCGATGCACCACCAGTTCAAGGAGCTGGCGGACGTCGACATCACGGCGGAACCGATGGAGGTCGGCCCGACCTGCCACTACGTGATGGGCGGCGTCGACGTCGACCCGGACACCGCGGCGGCGGTCGGTGTGCCCGGCCTGTTCGCGGCGGGTGAGGTGGCCGGCGGCATGCACGGCTCGAACCGCCTGGGCGGCAACAGCCTCTCCGACCTGCTGGTCTTTGGCCGCCGCGCCGGCCTGTACGCGGCCGAGCACGC
>NZ_BAAHCA010000829.1:0-2194 GCF_054776295.1 Streptomyces sparsus | reverse complement strand
CCGCCTTCGCGGGCGGGACGGGCAGCGTGAACCAGACGACCTTGCCGGTCCCGCCGCGCTGCGCCCGCATGCCCCAGCTGTCGCTGACGGCGGCGACCAGCGCCAGTCCGCGCCCGCTGGTGGCCAGCGCGCCGGCCGACCTGACCTGCGGCAGCCGCGGATCGTGATCACGCACGGAGACCGTCAACCGGTCCCACAGCAGCACCAGTTCGACCGTGCAGTGCTTGTCCTCGCCGGTATGGCGGTGGACGTTGGCGAGCAGCTCGGTGACGCCGAGCGCGGCCGTGTCGATCAGGGGATCCAGCTTCCAGTACCGGAGCTGGGCGGAAACGATACGGCGAACCTGCCCGATGCGGGAGGGCAGGGCCTGGAACTCGACTGCGCAGTGCCGACTTGGGGCGGGACGACTGATCACGGCTGCGACTCCCTGGGGCCGGGGCGACGTGCGTGGCTGACGGACGCGTCGATGACGACTGGTGTCCTGACCTACCAGCGTGATTCAGCTCACATGGTTGCGCAAATCGGGCTGTGTTCAAGAGTGCACAATGCGTCGATCTCCAGCGATCTTGGCCGCGCGTTCCCGGGCCTCGCCGACCGTTGACAACAGTCGCTCCCGTCCGGCCATCGGCAACCGCAGCGCGTAGCGGGTGCCGTTGACCGTGGCCAGCACCCGGTCCCGGGCCGACGACCAGACACCGATCAGGTGGACCGTCTCCACCGGGGCGCTGTCGATCTCCCGGCCGTAGCTCGTCAGGAGCACCAGGCGCCCGTCCCTGACCAGGACCTGTCCGGCGCGGGTGAGCGAACGCATCAGCCGCCCGATGCGCACCCCCGTGACGTCGAACTCCGGTTCCGCCATGATCCACCGCTTTCTGCCGCGACCGACCGCCCACCACGGCGCTCCCCGTCCCCAGCAGTCTGCCCACGAAACGCGACGGCGACCAGGCCCGGCGGGAGTATCGCGAGCGTCCGCATAGGATCGACCGGTGAGCATCGAGCAGACCGGCACCGGCGGGCCAGCACCCGTGCACGCACCCGCCACCGTTCCGGGCACCGCCGACGTGGACCGCAGCGACCCGGTGTACCGCGACTGGCTGAAGGACGCCGTACGCCGCGTGCAGGCCGACGCCAACCGCAGTGCGGACACCCACCTGCTGCTCTTCCCGCTGCCCGAGCACTGGGGCATCGACCTGTACCTCAAGGACGAGTCCACCCACCCCACCGGCAGCCTCAAGCACCGCCTGGCGAGGTCGCTCTTCCTCTACGGCCTCTGCAACGGCTGGATCCGGCCCGGCAAACCGGTGATCGAGGCGTCCAGCGGATCCACCGCCGTCTCCGAGGCCTACTTCGCCAAGCTGATCGGTGTGCCCTTCATCGCGGTGATGCCGCGTAGCACCAGCGCCGAGAAGACGCGGCTCATCGAGTTCCACGGCGGCCGGTGCCATCTGGTGGACGACCCGCAGACGGTGTACGCGGTCTCCGCCCGGCTCGCGGAGGAGACCGGTGGCCACTACATGGACCAGTTCACCTACGCCGAGCGGGCCACCGACTGGCGCGGCAACAACAACATCGCCGAGTCGATCTACCAGCAGCTCAGGCTGGAGCGCTACCCGGAACCGGCGTGGATCGTCGCCGCGGCCGGTACCGGCGGCACGTCGGCGACCATCGCCCGCTACGTGCACTACATGCAGTACGACACCCGCATCTGCGTGCCGGACCCGGAGAACTCCTGCTTCTTCGACGGATGGGTCCGGCAGGACCCGGCCGCCACCAGCGACTGCGGCTCCCGCATCGAGGGCATCGGCCGTCCCCGGATGGAACCCAGCTTCGTCCCCGGCGCGATCGACCGCATGATGAAGGTCCCCGACGCCGCCAGCATCGCCGCCGTCCGCGCACTGGAGTCCGCCCTCGGCCGCCGGGCGGGCGGCTCCACCGGAACGGGCCTGTGGAGCGCGCTGCGCATCGTCGCCGAGATGGTCGCCGCCGGACGCACCGGCTCGGTGGTGACCCTGCTCTGCGACCCCGGGGACCGCTACCTCGACAAGTACTACTCGGACAGCTGGCTGGCCGACCAGGGCCTGGACATCGGTCCCTACGCCGCCACGCTGCGGACCTTCCTGCGGACCGGTGCCTGGCCCGGCTGAGCCCGCACCGACCGCACCCGCCGCACCGGGCCGCCCTCGCGCGCCGGCGG
>NZ_BAAHCA010000828.1:0-2196 GCF_054776295.1 Streptomyces sparsus | reverse complement strand
CGGGCGTCACCCCGCCACCCGCCAGAGCTGGACGGACCGGGCGGGGATCTCGACGCGGGCGCCGGCCCGGTGGCGGGTGCCCGGCGGACGGGCCTGGTCCTCGCGGGAGGTGTCGACGACCAGTTCGTAGGTCTCGGCCCACGGCGCGGCCGGCAGCGGGAAGGCGAGCGGCTCGTGGCCGGCGTGCAGCAGGGCGAGAAAGCTGTCGTCGGTGACCGGGCGCCCCCGTTCGTCGCGTTGCGGGATGTCGCGTCCGGAGAGGTACATGCCCAGGGTGGACCCGGGCGCGTACCAGTCGGCTTCGGTCATCTCCTCGCCGCGGGCGTTGAACCAGGCGAGGTCGCGCAGGCCCAACTCGCCGTGCCGACGGCCGGAGAAGAAGGCGCGGCGGCGCAGCACGGGATGGTCGCGGCGCAGTCTCAGCAGCCGGGCGGTCAGGTCGAACAGGGCGTGCCACGCGGGGTCGTCGAGCAGTGACCAGTCGACCCAGCCGGTCGGGTTGTCCTGGCAGTACGCGTTGTTGTTGCCGTGCTGGGTGCGGCCGAACTCGTCCCCGGCGACGATCATGGGCACGCCGGTGGAGAGCAGCAGCGTGGTGAGCAGGCCGCGGAGGCGGCGCCGGCGCAGCGCGTTGACGTCCTCGTCGTCGGTCTCCCCCTCGGCGCCGGAGTTCCACGAGCGGTTGTCGTGGGTGCCGTCCCGGTTGTCCTCGCCGTTGGCCTCGTTGTGCTTCTGCTCGTAGCTGACGAGGTCGCGCAGGGTGAAACCGTCGTGGGCGGTGACGAAGTTGACGGAGGCGTAGGGGCGCCGGCCGCCCCAGGCGTAGAGGTCGCTGGAGCCGGACAGCCGGTAGCCGAGGTCGCGGACGTCGGGCAGCGCGTCGCGCCAGAAGTCGCGGACGGCGTCGCGGTAGCGGTCGTTCCACTCGGTCCACAGCGGCGGGAACGCGCCGACCTGGTAGCCGCCGGAGCCGACGTCCCAGGGCTCGGCGATGAGCTTGACGCGCCGCAGTACCGGGTCCTGGGCGATGACGGCGAGGAACGGGGACAGCATGTCGACGTCGTGCATGGAACGGGCGAGGGCGGCGGCGAGGTCGAAGCGGAAGCCGTCGACGCCCATCTCCTGCACCCAGTAGCGCAGCGAGTCGGTGATGAGCCGCAGCACCTGCGGCTGGACGACGTGCAGGGTGTTGCCGCAGCCGGTGTAGTCGGCGTAGCCGCGCGGGTCCTGGGCCAGCCGGTAGTAGCCGCGGTTGTCGATGCCGCGCAGCGAGAGGGTGGGGCCGCGCTCGTCGGCCTCGGCGGTGTGGTTGTAGACGACGTCGAGAACGACCTCGATCCCGGCGGCGTGCAGGGCGCGGACCATGTCCTTGAACTCGCCGACCTGCTGGCCGCGGCTGCCGTGGGCGGCGTAGGCGGCGTGCGGCGCGAAGTAGCCGATGGAGTTGTAGCCCCAGTAGTTGCGCAGCCCGCGGCGCAACAGGTGGTCCTCGTGGGCGAACTGGTGCACGGGAAGCAGTTCGACGGCGGTGACGCCGAGCCGGGTGAGGTGTTCGACGGCAGCCGGGTGGGCGAGCCCGGCGTAGGTGCCGCGCAGGTGCTCGGGCACGCCCGGGTGGAGGCGGGTGAAGCCGCGGACGTGCAGTTCGTAGACGACGGTGTCGGCCCAGGGGGTCTTGGGCCGGCGGTCGTCGCTCCAGTCGTCGTCCGGCGGAACGTCGGGCAGGCCGCCGGGGGTGCCGTCGTGGACGACGACCCCCTTGGGGACGTGGGGCGCGGAGTCCCGGTTGTCGCGGACGGTGTCGGCGAGTTGCTGCTGCGGCCAGTCGCGGACGTGGCCGTAGACCTCGGGCGGCAGCGCGAAGTCACCGTCCACGGCCCGGGCGTAGGGGTCGAGCAGGAGCTTGGCGGGGTTCCAGCGGGCCCCGGACCAGGGGTCCCACCGGCCGTGGACCCGGTAGCCGTAGCGGCGGCCGGGGTGCACGCCGGGCAGGAAGCCGTGCCAGATCTCGTGGGTGAGCTCGGTGAGGGCGTGCCGCGTCTCGGTGCCGTCGTCGTCGAAGAGGCACAGTTCGACGGCTTCGGCGCCCCCGGCCCACAGCGCGAAGTTGGTGCCGGCGACGCCGTCGGGGCCGGCCCGGTAGCGGGCGCCGAGCGGGGTGGGGCTGCCGGGCCACACCGCCGACTGCTCGTGCGC
>NZ_BAAHCA010000827.1:0-2199 GCF_054776295.1 Streptomyces sparsus | reverse complement strand
CGCAGCCGGCGTCCAGGACCCGGTCGCCGGGGCGCAGGCCCAGACGCGCCGCGGCGGCCGAGTACGCCGGCCCGTCGTCCGGGAAGCGGGCGTCCCAGTCCGCGGCCCGGCTGGTGAAGAAGTCCCGTACGTCTGCGGAGTCACGCGATGCCATGCGGACATGATGTCGCACAAGCTCACACATGTTCGGAACGCCATTGATCGTTCGAGATCGTGGAGCGCCGCGTGACGACCAGGTTCCGGTCGTCTTGGCTCATGCGCCCGGCGCACGCCCCCAGTCGGTCTAGCGTCCCGAACCCATGGGACCTCCGGAGTACCCCGCCCGCGTCGCACCGCGTGCCACGCCGTCACCCGGGCCCGGGCGCGCGCCCCCACCTGCTGCCGCAGCATCGCCTTCCGCCCCGCGGTACATCCAGCGCTGCCAGGGCCCCCTGCCGGCCCAGCAGGCTCGGCCGGCACCGGCACCCACCGGCGGCATGCCGACACGTCTGACCACGATCACCACGTCTGACCACGATCATGCGGAGAGAACACCGATGGCCCCACCCCGCCGCGTGAGCAACGACTCCGACCTCGTTCTGAAGATCATCATTGCGGGTGGATTCGGTGTCGGAAAGACCACTCTCGTCGGCTCGGTGAGCGAGATCGAACCGCTGCTCACCGAGGAGCCACTCAGCGACGCGGGCTCGGCGGTGGACGACCTCTTCGGCGTCGACCGGAAGACGACCACGACGGTGGCGATGGACTTCGGCCGAATCACCCTGTGCGAGGGCCTCTCGCTGTACCTCTTCGGCACCCCCGGGCAGGACCGATTCTGCTTCCTGTGGGAGGAACTGGCGCAGAGCGCGCTCGGCGCCGTGGTGCTCGTCGACACCCGCCGGCTCGCGGACTGCTCTGCGGCCGTCGACTGGTTCGAGACCCGGAAGGTGCCGTTCACAGTTGCGCTGAACCGGTTCCCCGGGGGTCGGTCGGTCAGCGCCGAAGAGGTGGCACACGCCCTCGACCTGCAGGACGGCACCCCGGTCGTGCTCTGTGACGCGCGGCGACGCGATTCCGGCCGCGAAGTGCTGCCGGGCCTGGTGGAGCACGCCGCACGGGCCCACACCGCCCGCATCCTCGGCTGACCGCGCCGAGCCGCCGTCGCAGGTAGGCGTGCCCGGACGCGTCGGCCTCCTGTGTGGTGATCACCCACGGGCCGCCCCCGGCGGCCACCCCCGGAATCCGCCCAGGTACGGAGTGTGGCCGAAATGCGACTGGCCGGTGTTGCCGGAGGACCGGGTGGGGTAGGGGTGGCTCGGCGGGCGCCACACCGAAGGGGGAATAGGGGAATGGCACTGAGCCCTGGGCTCGACTGGCTGCTCGACGACCTGACGAAGCGCATGCCCGGCGTCCGGTACGCACTGGTCCTCTCGACCGATGGACTGGTGACCGGAGCGAGCGAGGCGCTGACCGGTCCGGACGCGGAGCGCCTCGCGGCGGTCAGCGCCGGACTGCACAGCCTGGCGAAAGGATCGGGACGCCACTTCGGCGCCGGTGGCGTGCGCCAGACGATGATCGAGTTCGAGGGCGGCGTGCTCTTCGTGACGGCTGCCGGGGAGGGCAGCTGCCTCGCCGTGCTCGCCGGCCCCGACATCGAGGCGGAACAGATCGCCTACGAGATGACCCTGCTGGTGAAGCGGGTGGGGGAGCACCTGGCCGTTTCGGCACGCGACCGGTCGTGACCTGAGCCGCCGCGCACGACTGTCCTGCGCACGGCGCTGCCGGGCACGAGTGTGCCGGGCACGAGCCTGCGAGGTCGGACGGGTCCACCCGGCTGCCCGCCACCCGTCCGGCCTCCCTCGCTCGCGCATGCCATCCGCCGTCGGCCGCACCCGGCTGCGGAGCCGCATGAGGAACTCGGCCCGGGGGCGCGCCCATCGCCCATCGCTGGTTCCCGCATCGCGCCCTGATGCCCGCAGGTAGGAGCTGACCTGCGGAAACACGAGGTTATCCACAGGCCAGCCAGCATGGGCCGATACCGGGATACGTTGCTCCCACCGGACAGTCGTCACCAGCGGGGGAGAAGCGATGCACACGGTTGTGAGCAGTCGGGCGGCAGGGCCGATCGGGAGTACGGCGGCCCGTCCGCCGCGGCGTCAGCTGCCGCAGGCGGCCCATCGCGGCGGCCCACCGCAGCTGCCGGCCCTGCGCGACGGGGCC
>NZ_BAAHCA010000826.1:0-2201 GCF_054776295.1 Streptomyces sparsus | reverse complement strand
CGGCGTGCCGGGACGTCCCCTCCCACCGCGCACAGCCGGCCCGCGGGGCGCGGCAGCCCCGGACGGGCGGAGTCGGGCCGCCGTTTGCCGACGTTGAGGGTCGAGTCAGGTGCCGGCCTCCGGCCGTGCGCCCCACGTGAGACGTCACTGTCTCATATGAAATACTCTCGTCTCATGACCGTGGACCGTGAGCAGGTGCTCACCGCTGCCGCCGCCCTGCTGTCGCGCAAGGCCACCGCCTCGATGGACGAGATCGCCAAGGCCGCCGGTATCAGCCGCGCCACCCTCCACCGGCACTTCGCCGGCCGCGGCGCGCTCGTGCTCGCCCTGGGCGCGATGGGCCTGCGCCAGCTCGAGCGCGGTCTCGACGCGGCCCGCATCGAGGAGGGTGAACCGGAACAGGCCGTGCGGCGGCTGATCGAACAGGCCGTTCCGGACGCCGGGTTCCTCGCCTTCCTCTACGGCGAGAACGAGCTCGACGAGGCGGAACCCATGGCAGAGGGCTGGGGCCGCATCGACGCACGGGTCAGCGCGCTCTTCCTCCGCGGGCAGGAGCAGGGCGCCTTCCGCCCGGACCTGCCGCCGACCTGGCTCACCGAAGCCCTCTACGCCCTGGTCGCGGCCTCCGCCTGGACGGTCCAGGACGGCCGGATGGCTCCCCGTGACGCGTCCCGCATGGTCACCGAGCTGCTGCTCGGCGGCGCCCTACGGAAGGACCGGGCATGACCGCGCACCACCCCGGCGGCGAACCCCGCGCCACCGGTCGTGAGCCGGCCCCGGTGGGCACCCCCGGCGAGGACGCGGCACCGGCCGGCGCCGGACGCTGGCTGGCGCTCGCCGTGCTGGTGCTCGCCGTCCTCCTGGTCGGGGTCGACGTCACCGTGCTCGGCCTGGCGACCCCGTTCCTCAGCGAGGACCTGCACCCCTCCGGGACGCAGCTGCTGTGGATCGGTGACGTCTACTCGTTCGTCATCGCCGGCCTGCTGGTCACCATGGGCAGCCTCGGCGACCGCGTCGGACGCAAGAAGCTGCTGCTCATCGGCTCGGCCGCGTTCGGCGCCGTCTCCGTCCTGACCGCATACGCGCACAGCCCCGAGGCGATGATCGTGCTGCGGGCGCTGCTCGGCGTCGCGGGCGCCACCCTGATGCCCTCCACCCTGGCGCTCATCCGCAACCTCTTCCACGACCCCAGGGAACGCAGCCTTGCCGTCGGCATCTGGGGAGCGGCGGCCTCGGCGGGCGCCGCCGTGGGCCCGGTCGTCGGCGGACTGCTGCTGGAGCACTTCTGGTGGGGCTCGGTCTTCCTCATCAACCTGCCGGTCATGGCGGTGCTGGTGGTGGTCGGCGCCAAGGTGCTGCCCGAGTCGCGGAACCCCCGGCCGGGCCCGTGGGACCCGCTGAGCGTCGTGCTGTCCATGCTGGGCATCGTCGCGGTCGTCTACGCGGTGAAGGAGGCCGCCCTGCACGGGATGCGCGGGGACGTGCCGGCCGCCGCCACCGTGGGGGTGCTGGCGCTGTCGGTGTTCGTACGGCGGCAACTGCGGCTGCCCTCACCGCTGCTGGACATGCGGCTGTTCCGGCACCGGGGGTTCTCCGGCGCCGTGCTGGCCGACCTGCTGACCATCCTCGGCCTGTCCGGGCTGGTGTTCTTCCTCTCGCAGTTCCTCCAGATGGTCCAGCTCCGCAGCCCGCTGGAAGCCGGACTGGCCGAACTCCCCGCGGCGGTGGGAGCGGTGGCGGCCGGTCTGCTGGCCGGGACGATCGCCCGCCGCACCTCGGTGCGCGGCGCGGTCTCCACCGGGCTGGCAGCCGTGGCGCTGGCACTCGGCGCCTGCCGGTGGCTGGAGGCATCCACCGGATACTGGCTGCTCGGCGCGACCCTGCTGCTCGTCGGCGTCGGCGCCGGACTCGCCTTCACGGTGACCGCCGACGTCATCCTCTCCAGCGTTCCGAAGGAACAGGCCGGTGCCGCCTCCGCCGTCTCCGAGACCGCCTACGAGCTGGGCGCCGCGCTCGGCATCGCGCTGCTCGGCTCGATCGTCACCGGGATCTACCGCGGCTTCCCCGTGCCGGCGGGGGTGCCGGAGCAAGCCGGCGCCGACGCCCACGAGTCGCTGGGCGGCGCGGTGGACACCGCCTCCACCCTGCCGGAGGCCGCGGGACAGCAGCTGCTGGCCGCGGCACAGGAGAGCTTCACCGAG
>NZ_BAAHCA010000825.1:0-2207 GCF_054776295.1 Streptomyces sparsus | reverse complement strand
ACCCCCGACACCGGCGCGATCGACCCGCTGCCGGCCGTCGCGGACATCGCCGCACGGCACCGGGCCGCTCTGCACGTCGACGCCGCGTACGGCGGGCCGCTGCTGTTCAGCGACCGGCTGCGGCACCGCCTGGACGGCATCAGCCGGGCCGACTCCGTCACGCTGGACCTGCACAAACTCGGCTGGCAGCCGGTCGCCGCCGGACTGCTCACCGTTCCCGACACCCGGCTGCTCGACCCGCTCGGCCACCGCGCCGACTACCTCAACGCCGACGACGACACCGAAGCCGGCCTGCCCGACCTGCTGGGCCGCTCGCTGCGCACCACCCGGCGCCCCGACGTGCTCAAGATCGCCGTCACGCTCCAGGCGCTCGGCCGCAGCGGCCTGGCCCACCTCGTGGAACGCACCTGTGCCGCCGCCCGGCACCTCGCCGACCTGGTGGACGAGCATCCCCGGCTGGAACTGCACGGGCCACCCGCGCTGTCCACCGTGCTCTTCCGTCCGATCGCCGCCGACGACCGGCAGGTCGCCGCCGTCCGCCGCCGACTGCTGGGCTCCGGGCAGGCGGTACTGGGCCGGGCCGAGTCGGACGGCCGCCGCTGGCTCAAGGCCACCCTGCTCAATCCGCACACCCGTTCCGCCGACCTCACCGCGCTGCTCACCCTCGTCGACGAGAGTGCCCGAGAGAAGGACTGCCAGCCATGACCGCACCCGGGCCCACCCCCGACCGCCCCGACGGGGAAGCCCCGCTCGACATCGCCGCCGTCGGCATCGGCCCCCTCAACCTCTCGCTGGCCGCGCTCGCCCAGCCCCTGTCCGACCTGCGGATGGCCGCGTTCGACCAACGGCCGGACTTCCGCTGGCACCCGGGCCTGCTGATCGACGGCACCACCCTGCAAGTGCCCTTCCTGGCCGACCTCGTCAGCCTGGCCGACCCCACGAGCCGCTGGAGCTACCTCAACTACCTGCGGCTCCACGAGCGCCTCTTCCCGTTCTACATCGCCGAGCGACTGCACACGCCACGGGCCGAGTTCGACGCCTACTGCCGCTGGGTCAGCGCGGAACTCACCGCCGACGGCGACCCGACCGGCACCGGACTGCACTTCGGCCACCAGGTCGACGCGGTCCGCTGGAACCTCGAACGGGCCCTGTTCGAGATCGACTTCACCCGGCTCGACCGGGAGGGCGAGGCGGAGGCACTCGGCCGCGCCTACGCACGGAACCTCTCGCTCGGCATCGGAACCGCACCGCACGTGCCCGAACCGCTGCGTCCGCTCGCCGACTCACCGGCCGTGCCCGTCATCCACTCCGCCGACTACCTCGACCACCGCGATCGACTGCTCGCCGCCGAGCACGTCACCGTCGTCGGCTCCGGCCAGTCCGGTGCGGAGGTCTTTCTCGACCTGCTCAGGCACCGCCCGGCCGGTGACGAGCGACTGCACTGGCTGACGCGCAGCCCGGCCTTCGCGCCCATGGAGTACAGCAAGCTCGGCCTGGAGCACTTCACCCCCGACTACGAGCGCTACTTCCACGCCCTGCCCGAGCAGACCAGGGACGCGCTGCTGCCCCGGCAACGCCAGCTGTACCAGGCCATCGACCACGAGACCATCAACGACATCCACCGCGAGCTGCACCGGCGCACCCTCACCGGCCGCTGGCCGACCGCCCGGTTGATTCCGGGTGTCACCGTGCGGACGGCGGGGCGCATCGGCGCCACCCAGATCGAGCTGCACCTCCAGCACGTCGAGCAGGACGAACGCGACCGGCTCACCACCCACGCCGTGGTGCTCGCCACCGGGTACCAGCAGCGCCCCCTGGACCGGATCCTCGCGGCGCTCGACCCGTACATGCGCCGGGACGCCGCCGAGCGGCCCCGCGTCGACGCCCACCACCGTCTGGTGCTCGACCCGGCGGTCACCGGTGACGTCTTCGTGCACAACGCCCAGCTGCACACCCACGGGGTCGGGACCCCGGACCTCGGACTGGCCGCCCACCGCAGCGCCGCCATGCTCAACACTCTGACCGGCAAGGAGCCCTACCCCCTGCCGCGGCGAACCGCCTTCACCACTTTCGGACTTCGCCGACCCGAACCCGGCACGGGCAGCGCCGCCCGCTTCCCCGGACAGTCCGCGCTGCGCCCGCTGCCGACGAACTGAGCCGCCGGCCGCGGCGGTTCGCGGGCGTCGGTCCGGACCGACGCCCGGGCG
>NZ_BAAHCA010000824.1:0-2212 GCF_054776295.1 Streptomyces sparsus | reverse complement strand
GGACTCCGGCCACTCCTGCGCCGGAGTCCGGCGGTGCGCCGGGCGGTATCACCGCACACCCGGCATCGGGTGATCACCTGTGGCTGACGCCGAACTGCCTGGTGACGAAGTCCATTCCGCCGGCCGCCGAGGTGATCTCGTAGCCGAACTGGACGTCACCGATGGGCTCGCTCCGGCTGATCCAGCCCCGGCCGGCGATCCAGCGCAGGACGGACAGGATGTCCACGCCGGCCGCCGAGGTGTGAGAGGTGCGGAGGAAGGAGTAGACGTTGTTGTGGCCGTTGCTGCCCCGGTAGACGTCCCACGTGTGGCCGCCGACACTGACGCGGGTCTGGTACGTCCCCAACGGCCCGACCGGGCCGTGCCAGTTCATCCAGAGCATGACCTCGTGGTCGTAGTCGGTGTCCCAGATGTCGTACGCGGTGGCGTACGCGCCGGCCCGCGGCACGGAGACGTCGAAGGTGCTGCTGAGCGAGGAGAGCTGGTCCAGGTTGCGGTTCACCACACGCTTGGCGTTGGGGTAGGACTTGATCCCGCCGGTGTTGGGGTGGTCGGCCCAAGTGCCCCAGTTGCTGTGGCTGTTGGCCCACATGGACTGGTACCCGGCTCCGGAGCCCCAGATGTTGTTGTAGAGGGTGTAGCCCCCGGTGTTCCAGTGGCCCCACTGCTCGTCGGTCGACCAGGCGGCGGCATGGGCGGGCGACACGGACACCCCGAGGAGCACCGCCAGGGCGACCAGGGGCGTGAGCAGTCGCAGAAAGGCCCTGCGGGCAGTGCGTTTCACCATGCGTGCGTCTCCTTGGTCGGTCCCGCCGCGCGGGACGCTGTGGGGGGGGCGGGGCCGGGTGCCGGAGCCGTCGCTCCGAGGCGGAACCTCGGGGGCACTGGGGGTCGACGCCGGCCCCGGACCGGGCGGGCAGTCGCGGCCGGGCCTTAGCGGGAAGCCCTGCACCTGTCGGCCTACCTGGTTCGGATGTGATCGAAGCGCTTCGATCCGTGAGATTAGGACGCATCAACAGGCCGCACAAGCCCCGCCGCACAACTTCGAACGAGCGTGTTCCGCCCACGGTTCGAAGCCATGCCCGCGCGCATGTTTGCCACCGCCGCCGCCCGGTGCCCCGGTGACGTCCGCGCTCGATCCCCTTCGAAGCGCTTCGAGCGTTTCGGCGGGCGGGCCGCCGCGGAGGGACAGCGCCTAGAAGACCGACCAGTCGGAGCGGTGGGTGAAGTCCTCCAACGCGGCCATCGCCCCCACCGAGTTGCCGACCGGGTCGAGTCCCGGGCTCCAGGCGCACACCGCTCCGCGTCCCGGCACGATGGCCAGGATGCCGCCGCCCACGCCGCTCTTGCCGGGCAGGCCCACCCGGTAGGCGAACTCGCCCGCCGCGTCGTAGGTGCCACAGGTGAGCAGGACGGCGTTGATGCGCTTGGCGTCGCCGCGGCCGAGCAGGCGGGTGCCGTCGGCGCGTACCCCGTGGCGGGCCAGAACGCAGCCGGCCATCGCCAGGTCGCGGCAGTCCGCGGCCACCGAGCACTGCTCGAAGTAGTGCTGCAACACGTCGTCGACCGGGTTGTGCAGGTTGCCGAAGGACGCCATGAAGTGGGCCAGTGCCGCGTTGCGGTGGCCGTGTGCGGCTTCGGAGGCGGCGACCGCCGCGTCGGTGTCGATGCCGGCGCTGCCGGACTCCCGGCGCAGCAGGTCCACGACCGCGCCACGGGCGTCACCGGTCAGGGTGAGCAGCGCGTCGGTGACGACGAGCGCGCCGGCGTTGATGAAGGGGTTGCGAGGAACCCCCTGCTCGGACTCCAACTGGATCAGCGAGTTGAACGGGTTGCCGGACGGCTCCCGGCCGACCCGCTGCCACAGCGGCGACCCGCCGTGGGCGAGGGCGAGAGCGAGGGTGAAGACCTTGGAGATGCTCTGGATGGAGAAGGGCGTGCGCCACTCCCCCACGCCGTGCACCTCACCCTCCACCGTGGCGAGCGCCATGCCGAACGCGTACGGGTCGGCGCAGGCCAGTGCCGGTATGTAGTCGGCCGGCATGCCGCGGCCCAGCACCGGCTTGGCGGTGTCCATCGACTTGTTCAGCAGCTCCAGGTAGTCCACCCGCCCATTGTCCTCGCCGCTCGCCGCCGCGGCACGGCGGTGTCCGGCGGACGAGCCGGCACCACTCGCGGGCGGCGGGGGCGAAGGCCGGGGCCCGAGGGGCCG
>NZ_BAAHCA010000823.1:0-2218 GCF_054776295.1 Streptomyces sparsus | reverse complement strand
ACGCCGGTCGTCCCGCCGGTCGTCGCGACGGAAGCCGCCACCGCCCTGACGGTCGCGGTTGTGGGGGCGGTCGCCGCCACGGCGGTCGTCACGGCGCTCGAAGGAACCGCTCTGCCTGCGCTCCTCGCGGACCTCGGCGGCCTTGCGCTCCTTCTCGGCACGGACGGCTGCGGCCTTCGCCTCGCGCTCGGCCTCCTCGGCGGCCTCCTTGGCCAGCGCCTCGGCGGCGGCGGCCACGGCCTCCTGCGGGTCGTCGCCACGCTCGCGGGCGGCACGCGCGGTCAACTGGTCGGCCTCCTCGCGCAGTTCCAGCGCACGGCGCTGGGCCTGCTCGAGCTGCCGGGTGAGGTCGGTGACCTCACGGGCGGCCTGCTTGGCGGCCATGCTCACGGACTCCGCCTGCACCTCGGTCAGCGAGCGCACGCCGGTGATGCGCACGACCTCCTCGTCGAAGGCGTCACCGCGGGCGATGATGTGCCGGGTGGCGTCCACGCCGGCGTCCTCCATGAGGCGGAAGATCTGGCGGCGCTGGTGCGGCAGGGCCAGCGACACGACGCTGCCGGACTGGCCGGCGCGGGCGGTGCGGCCCGAGCGGTGCAGGTAGTCCTTGTGGTCGCCGGCCGGGTCCACGTTGAGGACCAGGTCGATGCCGTCGACGTGGATGCCGCGGGCGGCGACGTCGGTGGCCACCAGGACGTTGACGCGGCCTTCCTTGAAGTCGGCCAGCACGCTGGTCCGCGCGCCCTGCGTCATGCCGCCGTGCAGCGCGTCGGAGCTGACCCCGGACTCGCGGAGCTGCTCGGCGACCCGGTCCGCGCCCAGCTGGGTGCGGACGAAGACGATCGTGCGGCCCTTGCGGGAGGCGATGGCGGCGGTGACCGGGGCCTTGTCGCGCGGCTTCACGATCAGCACGTGGTGGGTCATGGTGGTGACGGCGCCCTGCGCCGCGTCCACCTCGTGGCTGACGGGGTCGACGAGGTAGCGCTTCACCAGGCTGTCGATCTCGTTCTCCAGCGTGGCGGAGAACAGCATGCGCTGGCCGCCCCGGGGCACGAGGTCGAGCAGTTCGGTGACCTCGGGCAGGAAGCCCAGGTCGGCCATCTGGTCGGCCTCGTCCAGGACGGCGACCTCGACGTCGTCGAGCGAGCAGGCACCGCGGTTGATCAGGTCGCGCAGGCGGCCCGGGGTGGCCACGAGCACGTCGACGCCGCGCTCCAGGGCGCTCATCTGGCTACCCATGGACGTGCCGCCGCAGACGACCTTCAGCTTCAGGCCGAGCACGTCACCGTAGGGCTGGAGCGCGTCGGAGACCTGCATGGCCAACTCGCGGGTGGGCGTGAGGATCACGCCACGGGGGCGGCGGCGGGCGGTCCGTCCGCCGGACAGGCGGGCGAGCGCCGGCAGGCCGAAGCTCAGGGTCTTGCCGGAACCGGTCCGGCCGCGACCGAGGATGTCCTTACCGGCCAGGGCGTCCGGAATGGTCGCTACCTGGATCGGGAAGGGGGCGGTGACACCGTTCTGTGCGAGCTTGCGCACGACGGCTTCGGGCAGGCCCAGAGAACCGAACGTGACCTCGGGAGCGGCTGCGGAGGTCGCCTCGACGGCGGTGTCCGTGCCGTCGGTGTCCACAGCGGTGTTCGCGACGCTCTCGACGAGCTGCTCGTCCTCGGTCATTACGGTTTCAGGGGTGACAACAGACATGCGAACCTTCCGGAATTCGGCACGCGCCACACACTTCCGTGATTCGCACACGACCGCCTCAGTGCGGTCAGCCCACGGCTAAGCAAAGGAACGCGCCACACGGCGCGCTTCGGTTGGGGCGCCGGGCAAATGGGATCAAACGATCTACCACCATACGCACCTGGCCGCGCGGGTGGCAAACCCGTTCCGGCCGAAGTGCTGCGGATCACCTCCCCCGGCCCACTTCCCGGTCCCGGACGCGGTGCTGACCGCTCGGGACCGTGGGGAAACCGGAAGAATCGGAAGCAGGGAGACCCCGCGCACGCTGTCGCGCTCCCCGCGCGGGGAGGTGTGGAACGTCACCTCCGGCGCCATCCGGCAGCACGCCGCGGGGCCGGTCGGCGACGGGATCATCCGTCGCCCTCCACCGGGTCCGGCGGGTCCTGCGGGGAGGGCGGCGGCGGGTCGATCGGTTCCGGGTCGGGCGGCTGCGAGGTCTCCGGGGGCGGTGGGTCGCTCCGGGACGGTTCGGGGTCCG
>NZ_BAAHCA010000822.1:0-2229 GCF_054776295.1 Streptomyces sparsus | reverse complement strand
GCGGTGGCAGCCGGCGGCGGCCGGGTCGTGGGGGCGGCGGTGGTGGCCGCGGTGGCCGGTTCCGGGCTGTCGGAAGGGCTCCGCCCGGCGGCCGCGACCGCCTCCCGACCCCGCGCCGGAACTGACCTGCGGGGCGGCACGTTCTCCTGGTGAGACTTTCACCGGGTTCGATGGCCTGTACGCGCCGGTAGGGGGTGCCGACCATCCCCCAGTCGGGGTACGTTCGGTTATGAGGAACTTCGTCAACGTTGATCGGGGTTTCTCGGAGCGGAACGTGCGCACTTCGCTGCGTTTGCCCGACTCCGCTGTTCGCCTCTCTTTTCGAGTGGGTGGCGATCTTCCCGACTGGGGAGAAGGAGGTGGAAGTCGCAACCCGACGTAGTGCCGGAAGCTGACCGGTCGTGACCGGTCTCTCCGGCCTCAGTGCACCAAGGACGCGCTCCGCCCGTCAGTGGAGCGGTCCGGGAACGGAGTTCTGCGTGGACATCGTCGTCAAGGGCCGTAAGACAGAGGTTCCCGAGCGGTTCCGCAAGCATGTGGCCGAGAAGCTGAAGCTGGACAAGATCCAGAAGTTCGACGCCAAGGTGATCCGCTTGGACGTTGAGGTGTCCAAGGAGCCCAACCCGCGCCAGGCCGACCGCTCCGACCGGGTGGAGATCACCCTGCGGCACCGTGGGCCGGTCATCAGGGCCGAGGCGGCGGCCCCCGACCCGTACGCCGCCCTGGACCTGGCGGCGGAGAAGCTGGAGTCCCGGCTGCGGAGGCGGCACGACAAGCGCACCTCACGTCGCGGCAACGGCCGCATCCCGGCGAGCGACGTGGCCGTGACCGTGCCCGACGCCGCGGTGCTGAACGGCAACGGCGCTCTCGCCGCGACCGACGACAAGGACGACAGCGAGCCCGCCACCACGAAGGCCGGGCCGCTCGACGTGCAGGGTGAAGGCCCGCTGGTGTGTCGCGAGAAGACGCACAAGGCGGCCCCCATGACGCTCGACCAGGCGCTCTACGAGATGGAACTGGTCGGTCACGACTTCTACCTGTTCGTCGACTCCGACACCAAGCACCCGAGTGTGGTGTACCGCCGCCACGCCTACGACTACGGCGTCATCCACCTCGAGCCCGACCCGTTCGTCGAGGAACCGCCGCACGGCGCGGGCGGAGCTCTCGGCGGCTGAAAAACGCCCCTGACCGTGGCCCCCGGCGGGAATCTGAATCCTGCCGGGGCCCACTACGTTGTGTCCCGTGGAGGGATCGCCACCGCGAGCGGCTGCTCGGTTGCGGGCGGCGACCCCGATAACATGCACATCACGACCAACCGGCCTCCTGCTCAGCCCGGTTGGCGCCTACGCGGCATGGCCTGCAGGGGGAGGAACGATGGCGGACAGCTTCGGTCCCACGATGCCCGGCGCGTTCGGGGGTGGTGAGACCGCGCGGTCCGACGGGCGGGAACACGGCCTGCGGGACGAGCCCATCCGGGTGCTGGTCGTCGACGACCACGCGCTCTTCCGCCGGGGGCTGGAGATCGTTCTCGCCCAGGAAGAGGACATCCAGGTGGTCGGTGAGGCCGGTGACGGGGCGGAGGCGGTCGACAAGGCCGCCGACCTGCTGCCGGACATCGTGCTGATGGACGTGCGCATGCCCCGCCGGGGCGGGATCGAGGCGTGCACCGCCATCAAGGAGGTGGCGCCCAGCGCGAAGATCATCATGTTGACGATCAGCGACGAGGAGGCGGACCTCTACGACGCGATCAAGGCGGGCGCCACCGGTTACCTGCTCAAGGAGATCTCCACCGACGAGGTCTCCACCGCCATCCGGGCGGTAGCCGACGGGCAGTCCCAGATCAGCCCGTCCATGGCGGCCAAACTGCTCACCGAGTTCAAGTCGATGATCCAGCGCACCGACGAGAGCAAACTCGTGCCCGCCCCCCGGCTGACGGACCGCGAACTCGAGGTGCTGAAGCTGGTCGCGACGGGCATGAACAACCGGGACATCGCCAAGGAACTGTTCATCAGCGAGAACACCGTGAAGAACCACGTGCGCAACATCCTGGAGAAGCTCCAACTGCACTCCCGCATGGAAGCCGTGGTCTACGCGATGCGCGAGAAGATCCTCGAGATCCGCTGACCGTCCGGGGCGCCCCGCCGCACCAGCACTGCCCGCACCAGCACCGCCCGCCACTCCGCCACCCGCGCCACCGCGGACTTGGCCACGCGTGCGGGCCGGGTCAGG
>NZ_BAAHCA010000821.1:0-2230 GCF_054776295.1 Streptomyces sparsus | reverse complement strand
CCCGGCGGCGGCCGTCCGGGTGCGGGCGCGGGTGCCTGTACGGGGCCGGGTGCGGCACGGGCCGTGGCGCCGGGCAAGGAGTCGGTGGCATGACGGGCCTCCGCGAGACGGTGGTGGTGGTCCGGGTAGGACTACCTCGTACCTCTCCTCCTTGAACTGTCCCACAGCCATCCGGCCTCCGGACAGGTCTCCGGCCAAGGCGTTAAGCCGCCCCAGGCGCATCGACCCAGGGTTCAATGCGACGACGTGTCGCGTAGAGCACGGTGCCATAGTGGTCATTCATGCTGTAACCGTCGGGGTGATCGGACCACACCTCGACTCCGGCTTTTCCAGTGGTACGCAGGCATGCCGACTTCGACGGCACTGTAACCGTTCTCAGTTTCCCTGAAACGACAAAGTCGATTTCCAGGTCCCAGGTCACCGTTGATCGGTTCGCCTCGGCGTGCAGATCGACCACCACGGTTTCCTCCGGGGAGATCGTGATGGCATGGGAGGAGAAGTACGCGGCACTCGGACGGTCACTGTCCAGGTCGATGTCAACGTGGATCGATTCCAATCCACCACCGAGGCCGGCGGCGACGGAGGTGCCGCAGAGAACGGCTGATCGTGCCACAACCCGGGCTCGCATGTCCGTGATTGTGGCGGCCTGACCTGCCCCTTGGATGACGATGCGGCGGTGACTTCGGCCCAGGTCCGCCCCTTGGTTGGCAAACACCCACTGCGTGAGCTGGACATCCGAGGGGACGGACGCCGAGTTACTGAAGTCAATACGCTCGTTGAGATTGTCAAGTGCCTCGGTGTCCAGTGGAAACGGCAACGCCCACCAGGCGCCACCACGCTGCGTGGCGCTGACCGCCGGAAATGACACATGCAGGTCCACGGGCCGGCGGCGGAAGAGATTTCGTGGAAGTCCCGGCGTGGCGAATATGGCCAGTAAAAGGGCTGATGCAACTGCCGCCCCCGTCCACCACCAGCGGTTCGGGCTGCTCTCGGAAGCCCAGTTGGTGAACAGTCCCAGTGCAACCGTGCCGATCGCCGCCAATACCAGTTTCACACCAGTGCTCTGCAACGCCCACCCCCGTGAATTCGAGGCTTCACAGTAGTGGAAGGCAGCGCCGTCCTACTGTCGAACGGAAGAAGTCCAGCACCGCGGCCGGTCCACGCGCACCCGTGGCATCCCGCCGACGTACCTCGGGGGCCACATAGACCGGAGCCGGCGGCGCTCGATCCCGCCCACTCGTGGCGCCCTCCCTGAGCGCGGTCGGGGGCGCCCAAGACGAGCGTCGGCCCACCGCTGCGGTGTGTGTCCCCCCTTCATCGCCACCACATGAAAGGGGATCCGGTGATCGCTTCCGTTCGCAGCGCTTATGGTCGGCGGTGCTGAGGACGTCGGCGGCAGCGCGGGGCTCCTCACCGCGGGCCGCCCCCACGAGGTGCGGAGTGAGCATGAGCAAGCCGTCGGCCGACGCCGGGCCCGCAGAACTGCGCAGGCGGCTCGGGGTCCTCGACGCGGTCGTCATCGGCCTGGGCGCGATGCTGGGAGCGGGGATCTTCGCCGCCGTGGGGCCGGCCGCCGACGCCGCCGGGTCCGGCCTGCTGCTGGGGCTGGCCCTGGCCGCGGTGGTGGCCTACTGCAACGCCACGTCCTCGGCCCGCCTCGCCGCCCGCTACCCCTCGTCCGGCGGCACCTACGTCTACGGACGCGAACGGCTCGGCCCGTTCTGGGGCTACCTCGCCGGCTGGGCGTTCGTGGTCGGCAAGACGGCCTCCTGCGCGGCGATGGCCCTGACGGTCGGCCTCTACGCCTGGCCGGAGCAGGCGCACGCCGTGGCGGTGGCCGCCGTGGTGGCGTTGACCGCGATCAACTACGCCGGGGTGCAGAAGGCCGCCTGGCTGACCAGGACGATCGTGGCGGTGGTGCTCGCCGTACTCGCCGCCGTCGTCACCGCCGCCCTCACCTCCGCCGAGGCCGACCCCGCCCGCCTGGACATCGGCTCGGACGCCACGGTCGCCGGTGTGCTCCAGGCGGCCGGCCTGCTGTTCTTCGCGTTCGCCGGATACGCCCGCATCGCCACCCTCGGCGAGGAGGTCCGCGACCCGGCGCGGACCATCCCGCGCGCCGTGCCCATCGCGCTGGGCATCACCCTGGCCGTCTACACGGCCGTCGCGGTGGCGGTACTGACGGTGCTGGGCAGCGACGGCCTGGCCGGCGCCACGGCACCCCTCGCCG
>NZ_BAAHCA010000820.1:0-2231 GCF_054776295.1 Streptomyces sparsus | reverse complement strand
ATCTCGGGTGGCCACCGGCAGCACCCGGCCGGCGCGCAGGAAGGCGACGCAGTGCTCGGCGGCCGTTCCCGCGGCGGGCAACGGCTCGTAGGTGCCGTCCGCGCCGAACCAGTCCGGGTGGTCCCGGCGCAGGCGCAGCGCGGTGGCGGTGAGCCGCAGCTTCTCCTCCGCGTCGCCGGGCACGTCCCCGGCGGGCAGCGCGGCGGGAAACCGCTGCGGGAGCCGGTTGTCGGGGTCGACGAGGGCCCGGTAGGGCTGCTCGGTCCCCTGGTAGACGTCGGGCACGCCGGGCATGGTCAGGTGCAGCAGCGCCATGGAGAGGGTGTTGGCGCGGGCGGCGGCGTCGAGTTCGGCGGCCAGCGCGCCCAGGGCGCGGCCCGGTGGTCCGCACGGCCCGGTGTCGACCAGCCGTTCGACCTCCCGCTCGTAGTCGGCGTCCTGCTCGGTCCAGCTGGTGCGCAGTCCGGCCTCCCGCACCGACTTCAGCACCGCGGGCAGCAGCCGCTCGCGGTCGGCCCGGCCGAGGCCGAAGGCGGTCTGCCAGACCAGCCAGGCGGTGTGCCGGTCGCCGGTGCCGTCGGTGACCTCCTCCAGCAGCGCCGTCCACCGTTCGGGGCATTCGCTCAGCACGGCCAGCGTCGCCCGGACGTCCGCGCTCCGCTTGGCGTCGTGGGTGGACAGCACGGTGCCGGTGGCCGGCCAGTCACGTTGCTGGCGCCCGCAGAAGGCGTGGAACTCGCTCGGCCCGACGGCGGGCCGTCCGGGATCGCCGCCCACCTCGGCGGTGGAGAGCAGCGGCACGTAGCGGTAGAAGGCGGTGTCCTCCACGGACTTGGCCCGCAGTGCGGCGCTGACCTGCGCGAAGCGGGGCGCGAACTCGTGGTGCCGCAGGGCCAGCGCGCACACCACGTCGAGCGTGTCGGCCTCCTCGGGCACGGTGAACGCCGTGCGCGCCTCCCGGGCCGCCGCGGTGAGCAACTCGGTCTCGGCCGGGCCGGCCGGCGGATAGATCCGGTAGACGGGCAGCCGGACCAGGATCTCGCGGATCGCGTGGGCCAGGGCCCAGTCGGCGTGGTCGCGGTGGGCCGGGTCGGGCGACTCGTCCAGCACTCGGCGGGCCACCCGCACCAACCGGGCGACCTCGGCGGCCAGTTCGAGGCCGATCACCTCGTGCGCGGCGGCCCGTACCGTCGCCGCCCACTCCCCGCCGCGGTCCGCCGGGACACCGGTGAAGTCGCGGTAGGCGCGGGTCAGTTCGTCGGCGCCGTGCGGGTCGACGAACAGGCCGTCGAGGTGGCGCAGCGCGTCGTAGCCGGTGGTTCCGTGGGCCTGCCAGTCGGCGGGCAGCGACTCGTCGACAGCGAGGATCTTCTCCACCACCGTCCAGGCGCCGCCGGTGGCGGTGCGCAGGCGCCGCAGGTAGCCGACGGGGTCGGTGAGGCCGTCCGGGTGGTCGATGCGCAGCCCGTGCACCACGCCGTCGTGCAGCAGCGCGAGGACGCGCTCGTGGACGGCGTCGAAGACCTGCTGGTCCTCCACCCGGACGCCGATCAGTTCGGAGATGGAGAAGAACCGCCGGTAGTTGAGATCGGTGCGGGCCAGCCGCCACCAGGCGAGCCGGTAGTGCTGCGCGTCCAGCAGCTCCGGCAGCGGAAGCGGCTCGGTGCCGTCGCGCAGCGGGAAGCGGTGCGGGCCGTAGCGGAGTTCGCCGTTCTCCACGGTCAGCGCGTCGAGTTGGCCGCCCAGCCGGCCACCCAGCACCGGCAGCAGCACGCGGCCGTTGCCGGCCGCCCAGTCGATGTCGAACCAGCGGGCCCAGGGGGACTCCGGCCCGTGCCGCAGCACCTCCCACAGCGGGCCGTTGAGCGCGGTGTCGGCCGGCAGCGCCATGTGGTTCGGCACGATGTCCAGGATCAGGCCGAGTCCGTGCGCACGGGCCGTTCGCGACAGCTCACGCAGGGCCGGCTCGCCGCCCAGTTCGTCCCGGACCCGGCCGGGGTCGGTGACGTCGTAGCCGTGCCCGGAGCCGGGCACGGCCTCCAGCACGGGCGAGAGGTGCAGGTGGGAGACGCCCAGTGAGGCCAGGTACGGGACGTCGCGGGCCGCTGCCGGCAACGGGTAGTCCGGCTGGATCTGCAGGCGGTAGGTGGCGGTCGGGATCCGAGCAGGGGGCACTGCCGACGAGGACACGGAGGGAATTCTTCGCCGGGCCGGGCGGGGCGTCAAGGCGG
>NZ_BAAHCA010000819.1:0-2236 GCF_054776295.1 Streptomyces sparsus | reverse complement strand
CCTGCGGCATGAAGCCCATGTCGGCCATCTGGTCGGCCTCGTCGAGCACCGTGATCCGCACCTGGTCCAGGCGGCAGTCCCCACGTTCGATGAGGTCCTTCAGGCGGCCCGGGGTCGCGACGACCAGTTCCGCGCCCTGGCGCAGCGCGCCGGCCTGCCGGCCGATGGACATGCCGCCCACCACGGTCGCCGATCGCAGGCCGAGTGCCTGGCCGTAGGGGGCGAGGGCCGCGGCGACCTGCTGGGCGAGTTCCCGGGTCGGCGTCAGCACCAGTGCCAGCGGCTGCCGGGGCTCGGCGCGCTGTCCCGCGGTGCGCGCCAGCAGGGCGAGCCCGAAGGCCAGCGTCTTACCCGATCCGGTGCGGCCCCGGCCGAGCAGGTCCCGGCCGGCCAGCGAGTTCGGCAGCGTGGCGGCCTGGATCGGGAACGGCTGCGTCACGCCCAGCTCGGTGAGCACCGGCAGCAGCGGTGCCGGAAGGCCCATGTCGGCGAAGTCGTGCACCGCCGGCAGGGCGGGGGTGAGCGAGGCCGGTACGGCGAACTCCGCCGGAGGAGCCGCGGTCCGCCCGCGCGCGGGCGGACCGGAGCGGAAGGAGCGCTGACGGGGGGACTGACTGCGGCGAGTCAACCGGAAGGCCTTTCTGAGGCGGACGACGAGTGAGGGGAGAAGCCCCGGGAACGAGCTGGGCCCGCACCTTGTCGTACAAGGTGCGGGCCCCAGATCTGCGGTGACGCCTCAGGCGTCAGGCAGGCGTGATGTTCTCGGCCTGCGGGCCCTTCTGGCCCTGCGTGACGTCGAAGTTGACCTTCTGGCCTTCCTGGAGCTCACGGAAGCCCTGGGCGGCGATGTTCGAGTAGTGGGCGAAGACGTCAGCGCCGCCACCATCCTGCTCGATGAAGCCGAAGCCCTTTTCCGAGTTGAACCACTTCACGATGCCTGTAGCCATGTTTTTCTCCTTCAGACAGGTTGGCTGCCGGGAATCCGCACCTCGCGGACTCCTGCGTCGCCGAAATGACCCCATCCGGAGAAATCCGGCAAAACAAAAGTGCACCTGAGTGATGTGAGGTCAGGTGCACACAGTGTCCATGGGTACCAAAACTGCAACTTCCACAAACGTACCACAGCGTCGCGGAGGGGCTCGGGCACCCCTCGACCGGGGGTGTTCGCTTCCGGAGGACGGCCGCCTGTGGGACGCTGGAGATCGCACGACCATCACTCCTTCTCCCCCGCCGAGGCACCATGCGTTGCATCATCGCCGGCTACCCCTTCGACCTGACCGCGAGCGAGGTGGAGCAGGCGATGACGGGTGTGAAACCGGAACCCGTCACAGGTGAGGCCGTGAAGATCGGCCGTCGCACCTATCCCGTGAAGCAGGTGGGCGCCATCGTCACCCGCCAGGACCGCCGCGACTTCAGCGCCTTCGAAGTGACGCGCGCCATGAAGCGGCTCGGCTTCACCTGCCTGCCCGCCCCCGCACCCGCCCCGCCGTCACCCGCGGACGAACTGCCGGGCTGGTGACCGCACCACGCTGACCGCCCCGCCGCTCCCCGCGACGGGGCGGTTCGGCACGTCCAATCCTGTCCCGGCAGGCCTCCGTTGCCGACAGCCCGGCACGCTGCGGCCCCGGCCCGGCGCCACCGCGCCCCGGGCCGGTTGCGCCTGCAGCGATTCCGCTGACCGCGATGTGCCCTTCCCCGTTCGCGGTGGGGCGGCGAGAGTCCTCGCATGAGACTTCTGGTGCTGGGCGGTACGGACTTCGTGGGCCGGGTGGTGGCCGAGCAGGCGCTGGAGCGGGGCTGGGACGTGACGCTCTTCAACCGGGGCACGCGCACCGCTCCCCCGGGCGCCCGGACCCTGGTCGGCGACCGCGACACGGCTGACGGCACGGGCGCCCTCACCCGGGGCGAGTGGGACGTCGTCGTCGACACCTGGTCAGGCGCCCCGCACGCGGTCCGGGACGCGGCCGACCTGCTGTCCGGCCGCGTCGGCCACTACACCTACGTCTCCAGCCGCTCGGTGTACACGTTCCCGCCGGCGGCCGGTGCGGACGAGAGCGCGCCGCTGGTGCCGGCCTCCCCCGACGACGGGCACACCGAGTACCCGCGGAACAAGCGCGGCGCGGAACTGGCGGTGACCGCCCGCTTCGGGGAGCGTGCCCTGCTGGTACGGGCGGGGCTGATCCTCGGCCGGTACGAGAACGTCGGCCGGCTGCCCTGGTGGCTGCGCCGGCTGGCT
>NZ_BAAHCA010000818.1:0-2243 GCF_054776295.1 Streptomyces sparsus | reverse complement strand
AGCGGGCGGGCCCAGGCGGTGGCCCGCCGCCAGCTTCGCTGCCACCGGGGCGGGGCGTGCCGCTGCCAGACCTGCGGCCAGCGGCCGAAGCGTCCGGCCAGCCACAGCAGGGGGACGGGCAGCACCGCGTAGGCCGCGTAGTTGACCACCGTCACGGTGAACCGGGAGCCGCCGCTGTACCAGGGGGCGGGCAGCAGGGCGTAGATCCAGGCCATGAACGGCAGGTAGCCGTTCATGGTGAGCGACCAGACGAGCAGGGCAGCCAGCAGGGCGAGCAGTGCGCCGCCGAGCAGTTGCCGGCCGGGCAGTTCCTCGGGTTGCTGTTCCGGCCGGGGCTCGTGCCCCTGCCGCCAGATCCCCGGCTCGGCCTCCGGCCGGGGTGCCCGCAGCCAGGCGACGAGCGGGGCGCTCGACTCGGGGGCCGGCCGGGGCATGGGCGGTACCGGAGCCGGTTTCGGTACGGCCTCGGTGCTCCGCCAGTCGTGGGTACCGTCCGCGCTCATGTGCTGCCCTGCCCCCTGCCCGAAACTGCCGACGGCCCGCGGTTGCCCCCGCGGGCGGACCCCAATCTAACGGGCGGGCGCCGAAGTTGGCCGGTTCCCCGGCTCCGGGTGCGGCGGCGGCCGTGCGGTGCCCGGCGTGGTCGGTCCGGGGTGCGGTCCCCGGCGTTGTCCGCGGCGGCCAACACGACACGTGCACTTCTCCTCAGCGGTGCATGTCCCGGTCCGCCGCCTGGCCCTAGCCTGCGGAGGAGCGAGCCAAGAACCCCCATTTCTCCCGAGGAGCGCACGATGACCTCCACGACCCCGATGTCGGCCATGTCCGGAGGCCCGGGCCTCCCCCAGGAGCGGCGCCTGGTCACCGCGATCCCCGGCCCGAAGTCGCAGGAACTGCACGCCAGGAAGCAGGCCGCGGTCGCGAACGGTGTCGGCAACGTGCTGCCGGTCTACGTCACACGGGCCGGCGGCGGCATCGTGGAGGACGTGGACGGCAACGCCCTGATCGACTTCGGTTCCGGCATCGCCGTCACCTCGGTCGGCAACAGCGCCGAGGCGGTCGTCCGCCGGGCGTCCGCGCAGCTGTCCGAGTTCACCCACACGTGTTTCATGGTGGCCCCGTACGAGGGGTACGTCGCGGTGGCCGAGGAGCTGGCGAAGCTCACGCCGGGGGATCACGCGAAGAAGTCGGCGCTGTTCAACTCCGGCGCCGAGGCGGTGGAGAACGCGGTGAAGATCGCCCGCGCCCACACCGGTCGGCAGGCCGTGGTGGTCTTCGACCACGGCTACCACGGCCGGACCAACCTGACCATGGCGCTGACCTCGAAGTCGATGCCGTACAAGCACAGCTTCGGCCCGTTCGCGCCGGAGGTCTACCGGGTGCCGGTCGCCTACCCGTACCGCTGGCTGACGGGCCCGGAGAACTGCGCCGAGGAGGCCGCGGCCCAGGCGATCGACCAGATCAGCAAGCAGGTCGGCGCCGGCAACGTCGCGGCGATCATCATCGAGCCGCTGCTCGGTGAGGGCGGTTTCATCGAGCCGGCCAAGGGCTTCCTGCCGCGGATCGCGGAGTTCGCCCGGGAGAACGGCATCGTGTTCGTCGCGGACGAGATCCAGTCCGGCTTCTGCCGCACCGGGCAGTGGTTCGCCTCCGAGGACGAGGGGCTGGTCCCGGACCTGATCACCACCGCCAAGGGCATCGCCGGCGGCCTGCCGCTGGCGGCCGTCACCGGCCGTGCGGAGATCATGGACGCCGCGCACGTCGGTGGCCTGGGCGGCACCTACGGAGGCAACCCGGTGGCGTGCGCCGCCGCGCTGGGCGCGATCGAGACGATGCGCGAGCTGGACCTGAACGCCAGGGCCAGGCGCATCGAGGAGGTCATGAAGCCGCGGCTGGAGAAGATGGCGGAGCGCCACGCGCTGATCGGTGAGGTGCGGGGACGCGGGGCGATGATCGCCATCGAGCTGGTCGAGCCGGGCACCACCACACCCGCGCCCGCGCAGACGGCGGCGCTGGCCACGGCCTGCCACCAGGCCGGGCTGCTGGTGCTCACCACGGGCACCTACGGCAACGTGATGCGTTTCCTGCCGCCGCTGGTCATCGGTGAGGAGCTGCTCAACGAGGGTCTGGACATCCTGGAGAACGCGCTGGCCGAGCTGGCGTGAGAGCGGGCGCCGGTGCCTGGGCGCCAGCTCTCGGGCGCCCTCCGCACCGGCCCGGCACGCACCGCCGGCCGGGACGGCGCG
>NZ_BAAHCA010000817.1:0-2243 GCF_054776295.1 Streptomyces sparsus | reverse complement strand
CCGGCTGGGGCACCGCGGAACCGGCCTGCCTCACCTGGTCCCGGCACGAACTGACCGAGTACAGCCGGGACCGCGCGCCCCGGGCGACCTGGCTGGTCGTCGTCGGCCGCCCCGACCGCCCGGCGCTCGCCACCGTCCGGGTGTCCCGCACCACCGGCGGCGTGGAGGAGGACATCAGCTTCGCCATGGGCCTCGCCCCGGACGCCGCCGAGCCGACCGACGAGGAACTGCGGGCGCTGGCCGCCCGGCTCGTCGCCGAGCACGGCCTGGTGACGATGCTCGTCCAGCGCCGCGAGGCCCGCGCCGACCTCACGTTCCACCCGCACGTGGAGATGCCGCCCGCCCCGGTGTCGTTCACTCTGGGCAGCGCGGACGTGCGCGACATCGGCGTCACCCTCGCCCGGCGCCCCCCGCTGCCGGACCGCCCCCTCCAGCTCGGCCCGCTGCACGAGGCCGGTTTCCACTACCGGTTGCGGGACGCCGGCTGGGACGGTTTCCGCCAGCTCGTGGAGCATCTGCGCACGTCGGGCGAAACAGGGGCAAGCAGCCCGACCCGGTGACGGGCGACCCCCGTCACCGGTAGCAGGCCCTAGACTCCCGTGCGTACAGATCGCCGAAAGCTGACCCAGCGACGCTGACCTAGGGACGGATGGACGTGCCGGACTACTTCCACGGCTATTCGGTCGTCGGGCTGGTGGCGGCGGTCGGAGTGCTCTTCGTGGCCGTGGCCTTCGGGTCCGGGCGGCTGCTCCGGCCGGTCGTGCCGACGCGCGAGAAGATGCTGACGTACGAGTGCGGCGTCGACCCGGTGGGGGACGACTGGGCCCACACCCAGGTCCGCTACTACGTCTACGCGTTCCTCTACGTGATCTTCGCCATCGACTCGATCTTCCTGTTCCCCTGGGCGACGGTCTTCGCGGAGCCCGGCTACGGCGGCGCCACCCTGGTCGAAATGTTCATCTTCCTCGGCTTTCTCGCCGTGGGCCTGCTGTACGCATGGAAGAAGGGCGTCCTCACATGGGCGTGACACCGCTGGGAATGCCCGGCAGCGCGCCGGCAGCCGGCACCGCCGATACCGAAGCCGACCCCGCCGCCAAGCTCGGCGTGCTGTCCCGGCTGGCGCCCCAGCCGATGAAGGTGGTCCTCAACTGGGGGCGCCGCTACAGCCTGTGGGTCTTCAACTTCGGCCTGGCGTGCTGCGCGATCGAGTTCATCGCCGCGTCGATGTCCCGGCACGACTTCATCCGGCTCGGCGTCATCCCGTTCGCGCCGGGGCCCCGGCAGGCGGACCTGATGGTCGTCTCCGGCACCGTCACCGACAAGATGGCGCCCGCCGTGAAACGGCTCTACGAGCAGATGCCCGAGCCGAAGTACGTCATCTCCTTCGGCGCCTGCTCCAACTGCGGCGGCCCCTACTGGGACTCGTACTCGGTCACCAAGGGCGTCGACCAGATCATTCCCGTCGACGTCTACGTGCCCGGCTGCCCGCCGCGCCCGGAGGCGCTGCTCCAGGGCATTCTCACCCTTCAGGACAAGATCGCCCGGGAGTCGCTGAGCGAGCGCTACGCCGCCGCCGCTGCCGGCCCCTCCCCCGCCGCACTCACCAGCCCGCTGGTGAGCCCGCCGCCCCCTGCCGAGGCGGACCCGGACCGGTCGGACACATCGGACGAGCCGCGTTCCCCGGACCGGTCGGACACGTCCGGGGAGGACGCACGATGAGCGAGCCCACCGACGGCGAGTGGCTGCCGCAGCCGGTCGAGGAACTCTTCGGGCCCGACGCGTCCGTTGCCCACGCCTACGGCCTGCTGACCGTGGACGTGCCCGCGACGGACTGGCTCGCCGCCCTCGACACCGCCCGCTCCACCCTGGGCTGCACCTACTTCGACTGGCTGAGCGCCGTGGACGAGGGCGAGACCGGCTTCCGGATCTGCGCCCACCTCGTCGCGCTGCCGGCCGACGGCACCGCACTGCGACGGCTGGTCGTGCGGACGACGCTGCCGGCCACCGCGCCCGCACTGCCGACCGCCACCGGCGTCTTCGTCGGCGCCGGTTGGCACGAGCGGGAGACCCACGAGATGTTCGGCGTCGAGTTCACCGGCCACCCGCACCCCGAACCGCTGCTGCTGCCGGACGGGTTCGAGGGCCACCCGCTGCGCAAGGACTTCGTGCTGGCCGCCCGCGTCGCCAAGGCGTGGCCCGGCGCGAAGGAGCCGGGGGAGTCCTCGGCGGCCGCCGGCCACGGC
>NZ_BAAHCA010000816.1:0-2245 GCF_054776295.1 Streptomyces sparsus | reverse complement strand
CGACGAGCACCACCAGCCCGCTGCGCCGGACCTCGCGCCCGGCGGCGCGGCGCAGCCCGGCCACCGTGGCGAGGCCGACCACCACCACCTGGGCCGCCAGGTTGGCCCACACGTAGTAGGCGTACGGGCGCACCCGGGCCGCCCCCTGGTAGTAACGCTCCACCAGCGTGGAGTAGCCCTCGTACCACCAGAACCCGGCCGCGGTGAACGCCACCACCCACGGCAGCGCGCCCAGCAGGACCCAGCCGACGGGCCGCCACTCGCGGGCGGCCACCAGCACGGCGACGGCGACGATCACCAGCAGACCCAGGCCGTACGACAGGTACATCGTCCAGCCGAACAGCACGCCGGAGCCGAGCGCCGCCAGCCACGGCAACCGGGCCCGGCGGGTCGCGGCCAGCGCCAGCAGGGCGACCGCCCAGGCGCTCACACCGGTGAAGTAGCCGTCCGCGGACACCCCGATCCACACCGCCGCCGGAGCCAGCACCAGGAACGGCGCGGCGAGCCGGGCGGTGTCCTCGTCGGCCAGCGCACGCACCGTCACCAGCACCGCGGTCGCCGCGGAGGCGCCCACGGTGACGCACAGCACCGCCGCCCAGGCGCCGCCGCCCAGCCCGATCCGGTCGAGGCCGACGAAGGTGAGCAGCGCGCCCGGAGGGTGCCCCGCGACGTGCGCCGGCCAGTTGTCGGGGGCGTCCATCAGGATGCGGCCGGTGAACTCGCGCAGGGTGGCGCCGACGTCCCGCACCTCGCCGACGGACTGCAGGTACTCGTACTTGGTGGTCAGCCGACGGGCGACGCCCCGCTCCCAGCCGTCGATCAGCGCCAGCGACCAGATCCAGGCCATGGACCCGCCCCAGGACGCCCACAGCAGTCGCCGCCAGCCGAGCCGCCGTGCCGTGGCCGGCCCGTACACCACCACGAGGGTGGCGACGATCAGCGCGGCGGGTGTGCCCGGGCCCACGTGCGGGTCCCAGTAGGCGTACAGGGGCGGCCAGCGCAGGCGCAGTGTGCCGTCGCGCTCCTGAAGGACGTGGCCCACGACCGCGGCCACGGCGAACAGCACCACGGCCGCACCCGCGGCGTACATATCCTTACGGCGAAAGAGGGATGTGCTCACAGGCCCACGGTAGGACCGCCGACGCCTCGCAACGGTGCAGGCGCGGCAGCCGTCACGGACCTGTCAGATCCTTCCGCGCGAACGGAGGACGATGCGATGCCGTTGACCGACATGCCGCTCGAGCAGCTGCGTGACTACCGGCCGGAGGTGGCCGAGCCGGCCGACTTCGACGAGTTCTGGCAGAAGACCCTCACCTCGGCCAGGGCCGCGTCCGGTGAGCCGGCCGACTACCGGCGCGTGCAGACGCTGCTGCGCACCACCGACGTCTACGACGTCCGGTTCCCCGGCTGGGGCGGCCAGCCGGTGGCGGCGTGGCTGCTGCTGCCGCGCGGGCTGTCCGAGCCGCTGCCGGCGGTGGTGACGTACATCGGGTACAGCGGCGGCCGGGGCCTGGCCCTGGAGCACCTGCTGTGGAGCTCGGCCGGGTACGCCGAGCTGGTCGTGGACAGCCGCGGCATGGGCCACGTCACGCCCGACCCGGATCCGGTGCCCGGCCCGCAGTACGTCGGCGGGTTCATGACCCGCGGCATCGACGACCCCGCCCACCACTACTACCGCAGGCTGATGACGGACTGCGTGCGGGCCGTGGACGCGGTGCGGGAGCATCCGGCGATCGACGCCGACCGGGTCGTGGTGAGCGGTGGCAGCCAGGGTGGCGGGCTGGCCCTGGCGACGGCCGGGCTGTCCGGTGACGCGGTGGCCGCCGCCCTCGTCGACGTGCCCTTCCTCTGCCACTTCCGCCGGGGAGCCGAGACGGCGGCCGCCGGCCCCTACCCGGAGCTGGCGCACTACCTGGGCGTCCACCAGCGCACGGACCCCGAGCGGGTGTTCGGCACGCTGAACTACTTCGACGGGCTGCACTTCGCCCGCCGCGCCACGGCTCCGGCCCTGTTCAGCGTCGGTCTGATGGACCCGGTCTGCCCGCCCTCGACGGTCTACGCGGCGTTCAACGCCTACGCTCCGGCCGACCGCGAGATGACGGTGTGGCAGTTCGGGGACCACGCGGGCGGACGCGCCTCCCAGCTGGAGCGGCAGTTGCCCTGGCTGGCGGACCGGGACCTCGGCGGCGCCCGGGAACGCTGATCACCGCCTGCCCGGCGTGGGCCACCGGCCGGGCGGGCCGCG
>NZ_BAAHCA010000815.1:0-2247 GCF_054776295.1 Streptomyces sparsus | reverse complement strand
CGTCCCGCCCCCGGCGGTCGTGGCGGGGGAGCGGCGGTTGTCCGGCACGCCCATCCGGTCGGCCGCCTCCTGCAACCACTCCGGCGGCGTCAGCAGGAACGACGTCACCTCCAGGTCCACCGACTGCGGCGGCGCGGGCGGGGCGTCCGTCGGCGCCGCGACCGTGTACTCCTCCTCGTACCGGCGGATCACCTCACCGACCGGCAGGCCCGGCCACAGTGTCGACTCGCCGCTGTCCCTGGCGATCACCAGCCGGGTCCGGCCGCCGTCCGACGTCGGTCCGTCCGGGCGGTCCTCCGCCCACGCCACAAAACCGAGGTCGAACTCGCGTACCCGCACCTCCCGGTGCTGGTAAGCCGGCACCCCGCCGTTGATCCAGCGCTCGGCCCGCTCCTGTGCCTGTGCGAACGTCACCATCGCCGTCACCCCTCCACCGGGACGGCGCGCGCGAAGCCGCCGTCCACCATCAGACCGGCCACGGTCTCCAGCTCCGGCGGGTTGCCCGCGAGCCGCAGCAGGAAGTCGTCGAAGTCGGCACCGCACGGCCTCAGCAGCTCCGCCATGCGCTCCTCCACCCCGAGACCGTCACGGTCCCGGGCGTCGTCGTACGCGCAGAACCACACCGAACCGGTGTCCGCGCCGCGCACCCGGACCGCGAGCAGACCGCCCTGCACGAAGCCGACCCCCAGGTAGTCCTTCGTCAGGTGGTCACGCAGGCACTTGTTCACGTACACGAGGTCGTTGACCGCCGGCTCGTCCCGCACGGCGAAGAACGGCTGGTCCACCAGCAGGCCCAACTCCGCGTCCAGGGCCGCGCCGACCGGGGCGCACCCGCCCGCCGCCTTGAGGAACGTCCGGTACGCGCCGGGCAGCCGGTAGCCCAGCGCCTCCTCCACGTGCAGCACCTGCTCCTCGGCGACCGCCGGCCCGTGCGGCACCTCGAAGTGCGCCGGACGCGGCTCCTGAAGGGGCCGGGTGCCGCACTTGTCGTGCTCCACCGCCGCCGTCGCCAACCCGCCGTGGTGCCGCAGCAGCGCCTTCACCTCAACTGGCACCAGCTCCAGCCGCCGGCCGCCGGGCACGTGGTGCCACGTCCAGCCGTGCGGCGTCGCGACCGGCGACAGCTCCGCCCACAGCTCGTGCCCGGACGCGTGCAGGGCGGCGTTCGCCGACACGTGGTCCGTCAACCGCAGCTCGTCCACGCCGAAGCCCTCCGGGGGCTCGGCGATCTCCGCCGCGGCCCGCGCGTACGGCGAGAAGTCCGGAAATCCGCTGCCGTCCATCCGCAGCCCACCCGGGTAGCGAGCCGCCCGGACCGGGTCCGGGAAGTGCACGACCTGCCCGGCGTAGGCCGTGTTCGGCGGCGCGGCTTGCTGCCCGAGCCGACCTGTAGTCATGACGGTGCTCCCTGGGTGCATCTGGCTGTTCCGCACAGCCTAAGCGAGACCAGCCCCACCCCACCCGGCCCGGTACCGCACCTCTCAAGGCCCCCGCCGCCCCGCCCGGGGGGCGGCCGGACCCGGCGCCGCGGCAGCTCCCGGCCCTGTGCCCGGACTGGTCCGGAGCCGCCCGGGACGCGTCACCGCGGCGTCCTCGTGACGACACCTGGACGACACTGGGACATGACCCACGTCCGGCCGGACTTCCACAACGCCTGCAAAGTTTGGCAAAGTCTGATCTCGCACACCGGGGGATGTACGGGGAGGAAGCACCACCATGCACACCGCTCAGCACTCGGGAGACCCCCGCGTGAACTGGCTCGCCGCCGACGGCAGCGCGCCGCTGCCGTACCACCGCCGCGACGGCATCCTGCCGACCGTGGCAGCCGCCCTCTCCGTCCGCGGCACCACGCTGACCTGCACCGCGGGCAAGTCCGAGCAGCCGCCCGAGCTGCACCCGCTGGTACAGGACTTCCTCGACACGCTCACCACCGACCACCGCGAGCGGCACACCGGCCGCTGCCCCGAGGCCGTGCTCATCTCCCGGCACCTCACCGCCGCCGAGGCCGGCCGCTCCAAACGCGCGTCCCGAAAGCCCCTCACCGGCGGGGACGCCCGCCGGGCCCTGAAGCACGCCAAGATCACCACCCGCCGCCTCCGGGAGGACGGCGACCCCCTGCACGGCACCTACGCCCCGCCCTGCCGCTCGTGCACCGCGCTGCTCGCCCACTTCGGCGTGCGTCCCGTCGACCCAGCCGCCGCCCGATGACCGCCCGCTTCCCCGCCGCCGTCGAGGCGGCCCTGCGCA
>NZ_BAAHCA010000814.1:0-2248 GCF_054776295.1 Streptomyces sparsus | reverse complement strand
CCCGGACGACGCCGACCGTGTCCAGGCCGAGCAGCCGGCCGGCCGCGGCGGTGGCGCGCAGGTGGTTGGAGTAGGCGCCGCCGAAGGTCAGCAGGGTGCGCCGACCCGCCCGGGCCGCGGCGTGCAGGTTCGGCACGAGCTTGCGCCACTTGTTGCCGGGCAGCTCCGGGTGGATGAGGTCGTCGCGCTTCAGCAGCAGTCGCAGGCCACGTGAGGTGAACCGCTCGTCGTCCACCTCCTGGAGCGGTGAGGGCAGCCGGGCGCCCAGGCTCTCCGGCCCGGCCGGGGCATCGGGCTCGGCGGGCCGGTCGGAGCGGGGGGCAGCGGTCATGCCCCGATTGTCACCGCAATCGCTTCCCGATGCGCTCCCGCATGGCGTCCATGGTGAAGCCGCGCGGATCGATCTTGTGATGGGTCCATTCCAGGTGGCCGATGACCGACCACTCGTTCCAGCCGTGGTGGCGGCAGAGCGCCGCCGCGGCCCGTTCGATCGCCTCCAGCTGCGCTTCGGGCCACGGGTCCCGCCCGTCGCCGAGGTTCTCGCACTCGAAGCCGTAGAAGCGGCTGTTGCCGTCGGTGTCCCGCCGGTCGGGCGGCGGGGTGCGCCGCTCGGCGATGACCGCGCGCAGCACGTCCGCGTCGCCCAGCCCGGCGTGGTTGGCGCGGCCGTGGCCGACGAGATGGACCGTGCCGTCCTTGGTGATCACGCCGTGGCACAGCGGCCCCGGCAGGCCGGGATAGCCGTTCCGGCAGAGTCGGACCGTGCGCTGGGACCCTCTGGTCACGGTGTGATGGATCATGACGCCGTGCACCGGGCCCCAGGCGCCCTTGTGATTTCGGTGGTGCGTCCGCCAGTTGCCGGACTCGACCACGCGGAGACCGTTCGCCCGCAGTGCGGACAGCATGCCGTTCGCGGTGATTGGTGTAGCCATGATCTGCTTGTACCGAATAACGCTGACCTGCGCCAGGTTGTCATCGGGGGCAGGTAGCGCGCGGGGCGCGTGAGCCGCTGCGCCCGCGCGTGACTCGCGTCGCGCACCTGCCGCGGGTCCGTGCAGGCGAGCGGGCGGCTCGGTGGCGTTCCGGCCCTCGCCGGGTGGTTAGAGTCCTCGACATGGACGTGCTTCCCCTTGACCCTTCGGTGCCGCCGCTGCACTGGCGTTCGGAGTCCGCGGCCCCGGTGCCCAAGCGGGTGGTGGAGGCCGACGACCGGATGCGCGCCGACGCCGCCTTCAAGCTCGTCTGCGAGGGCACCGCGCTGCTGTGGCGCGGGGACTTCCCCGGCGCCCGGCAACTACTGGCCGCGATGGGCCGCCGGGCCGACCGCAGCAGCCCCGCCCCGGCCGCCGACGCCCGTGAGGCCTTCCACCTGCACCGCCGGGCGCAGGGACGCAGGGCCCGCCTCCTGAACATGCTGCTGATCCCGGTGGACGCCGACCACACCGTGCCGCTGAGCCGGGCCCCGGAGGTCCGCGAGGCGTGCGCGGAGGCCTACGGGCCGCCCGACCCGGCGGGCCCGCCCTTCGCCGTGCCGCTGCGGGAACTGCTCGGCGTGATCGGCGCCCACGAGTGGCGGCGCCGGGGTGTGCCCGTGCACGCGCTCGGGGACGACCGCGTCCATCCCCACTACGGCGTCTTCGCCCCCGTCCGCGGCGAGTACGTCGACCTGGTCGCACGGGCCCCGCTGCCCGACGACCGCTCCGCGGCCTTCGACATCGGCACCGGCACCGGGGTGCTCGCGGTGCTGCTCGCCCGCCGCGGCGTGCAGCGGGTCACCGCCACCGACCAGGACCCGCGCGCGCTCGCCTGCGCGCGGGAGAACGCCGAGCGGCTCGGAGCCGCCGACCGGGTCACGGTCGTCGAAGCGGACCTGTTCCCCGAGGGCCGGGCCCCGCTGGTGGTGTGCAACCCGCCCTGGCTGCCGGCCAAGCCGGCCTCGTCGGTCGACCACGCCGTCTACGACCCGGGCAGCCGCATGCTGCGCGGCTTCCTGACCGGCCTGGCGGAGCGGCTCACGCCCGGCGGTGAGGGCTGGCTGATCCTGTCCGACCTCGCCGAACTGCTGGAGCTGCGCAGCCGCCAGGAGCTGCTCGACCTCCTCGACGGCGCCGGACTGCGGGTCGTGGACCGGCTCGACGCGCGACCGGTGCACCCGCGCGCCTCGGACCCCGACGACCCGCTGCACGCCGCCCGGGCCGCCGAGACCACCTCGCTGTGGCGGCTGGCCGCGGCGACCTGACCGGCGGGG
>NZ_BAAHCA010000813.1:0-2254 GCF_054776295.1 Streptomyces sparsus | reverse complement strand
GGCCGGCGCGGCCGGCCAGGCGACCGCTCAGCCGGCGCAGCAGGGACGCGGTCGGCGGGAAGAGGCACAGCAGCCCGGCGAGGTCGGAGAGCAGCCCCGGCACCATGAGCAGCAGGCCGCCGAGCATCGCCAGCGCGTTGCCGCCGCCTCTGGTAGGAGCCTCGACCGGAGGCCCCTCCGGCTGGAGACTCGCGGCGAGGTTGCGCCAGGCCCGGCGGCCGGCGCGCTTGATGGCGAGCGCGCCCAGCAGGAAGCCGGCCGCGATGACGGTGAGCACACCGAGGCCGCCGATGAGGTCGGCCAGCAGCAGGAACAGCCAGATCTCGCCGATCGCCCAGGCGGCCACCACCAGCGGCGCAAACGAGCGCGGCCGCAGGCCCCGCCGTCGGCCCGGGTCGGTTCCGGGGCTGCCGGGGCCGCCCGAGGAGGGATCGCGGGGGAAGGGCTGGGGACGGTGTTCGCCGGTCGTCATGTTCTCAAGTGTGCCTGCGACCGGTGATTTTCCTGAAGCGGGACCCCACACCCCAGGCGGTGACCCGCCACAGCGCCTCCACCACGATGTCCCGGCTCATCTTGCTGTCGCCGCGCTCCCGCTCGACGAAGGTGATGGGCACCTCCACCACGTGGTATCCCGCCCGGACCGCCCGGTGGGCGAGGTCCACCTGGAAGCAGTAGCCCTGGGAGGCGACCCGCTGCGTGTCCAGGCCCTCCAGCGTCTCCCGGCGGAAGGCGCGGAACCCGCCGGTGACGTCGCGGATCGGGATGTCCAGCAGCAGCCGGGAGTACGTGCTGCCGCCGCGGGAGAGCACCTTGCGGGAAGCGGGCCAGTTCACGACCCGGCCGCCGGGCATCCACCGGGAGCCCAGCACCAGGTCGGCGCCCTTGAGGGCGGTCAGCAGCCGGGGCAGTTCCTCGGGCTGGTGGGACCCGTCCGCGTCCATCTCGACCAGCACGCCGTAGCCGCGCTCGATGCCCCAGCGGAACCCGGCCAGGTAGGCGGCGCCCAGGCCCTCCTTGCCGCGGCGGTGCAGGACCTGCACGTGGTCGTCGTCGGCGGCCAGTTCGTCGGCGACCTTGCCGGTGCCGTCGGGGCTGTTGTCGTCGGCGACCAGGACGTGTGCCTCGGGAACGGCGGCCCGGACCCGGGCGACGATCGGCTGGATGTTCTCAGCCTCGTTGTAGGTCGGGATGATCACGAGGACGCTGCCCAGCGGGCCATGGCGTCGCGGTGCTTCGTCTTTCACGGCTGCTGCCCCTTCTGGTTCGTCCGCTCCCGCCTGCCGAGCACGAACGCCGCGACGCAGGACAAGGCGCCCACGATAGCGAGCAGCCACTCGGGAGCCGCGCCGACCCGGTCGGCGAGGGTGAGTTCGTCACGCAACGGCAGTTCGGCGGTGAGCACGTCCTGGGTGAACTCCTCCGTGCGCTGTTCGATGGTTCCGTCCGGTGCCACCACCGCGCTGATGCCGCTGGGCGCGGCGGTCACGATCGCCCGCCCGTGTTCCATGGCCCGCAGACGGGACATGGCGAGCTGCTGCTCGGGCTGTCCGGTGCGGCCGTAGGTGGCGTTGTTCGTCTGGATGACCAGGGCTCGGGCACCGGACCGCACGGTGTCGCGCACGATCGGGTCGTAGGCCACCTCGAAGCAGATGACGTCGCCGAGCTTCGCGGGACCGACCTGGAGCACTCCCGTCCGGTCGCCCGGCCAGAAGTCGCGCGGCACCCGGTCCAGTCGGGTGATGACCTTGGACAGCTGCTCCCGGAACGGCACGTACTCGCCGAACGGGACGGGGTGCTGCTTCGTGTAGGACGCTCCCGGGCCCGTCCGGGGGTCCCAGACGATGCCCTGGTTCTCCACGTAGCCCTCACGGGTGGGGTGGTCGACGAGCGCGCCGACCAGGATCGGCACCCCGATCGCCCGTGCCGCACGGTTGATGGCCGCCCTGGCCTCCGGGTAGCGGTAGGGGTCGAGGTCGGAGGCGTTCTCCGGCCAGATCACCAGGTCGGGGCGTGCGGTGCGGCCGGCTCGGACGTCCTCGGCCAGCTGCACGGTCGGCTCGACGTGGTTCTCGAGAATCATCATCGGCCGGCCCAGGAAGTCCATGCCGGGCTTCTCGACGTCGCCCTGGACCACGGCGATGGTGACGGTGTCGTCGGCGTCGGTGGGGATCGGCACCGCGTAGCCGACGCAGGCCACCGCGGCGGCGAGCGCCGCGGCTCCCAGCGCCGGGACCAGCCGGCGGGGCGGCGCGGC
>NZ_BAAHCA010000812.1:0-2255 GCF_054776295.1 Streptomyces sparsus | reverse complement strand
CGAACGCCAACTGCACCGCCGGGCCGTGCGGGCCTTCGGCTACGGCCCGAAGACCCTGGCGCGGGTGCTGCGCCTGGAACGGGCGCTCACCCTCGCGCGGGCCGGCCTGCCCTTCGCCCGGGTTGCGGCGGACGCCGGCTACGCCGACCAGGCCCACCTCGCCAGGGAGGTCAAGGCCCTGGCGGGTGTGCCGCTGACCACCCTGCTGAGCTGATCCGCCGACCGTGCACCCGGCCGCGGCGGCGGGGTCACCGCTGCGGCAGGGCGGTGCCGGTCAGGAGGTCGGTCAGGGGTGCCGGTCAGGGGGTGCCGGGCAGCGGGGCGAAGAGGTCGACCGAGTTGCCGTCCGGGTCCGCCACGACCGCGTAGCGCTGGCCCCAGAACGCGTCCCACGGCTCCCGGACACCGGGGTGCCCGGCCGAGACCAGTTGGGCGTACAGGGCGTCCACGTCCGCGGGACTGTCGCAGAGGAACGCCAGCGACATCCGGCCCTCCCCGGTGGGCAGCTCCCAGCCCGGGTGCATGGACCGCACGACGTCGACCGTGTCCCAGGCGAGCCGAACGCCGCCGGGGCCGGCCACCTCCGCGTGCGGTGCCGCGTCCGCCTCCGCGGGGATGTCCAGGCCGAGCCGGCGGTAGAAGGCGAGCGTCGCGGCCATGTCCGCGGTGACCATGCCGACCAGGTCGAAACGGGCGGTGACGGCCGGAGCGGCGCCGTCGGAGGACGTGCGAGGGGCGTCGGCGGCAGAAGTGGTGTTGTCGGACGGTGATCCGGAGGTATCGGAGGTATCTGAGGTATCTGAGGTAGTGGTCATGCCCAGGACGCTAGACGGTGCCCGGGCCGCGGGTCTTGAACGAATCGGACGTCCTCCGCGCCGCCCCCGCCCCGGCCGTCCGGGTACGGTCGGGGCGGGGGCGGGGGCCGGTCTGCGGAGGCGGGTCAGCTCCACGAGCGGGATGCGCCGGCCGGCCTTCGCCTGGTGGTCGGGGAGGAACGGCCACTGCTGGACGGCCTCCGCGAACAGTTCCGGGTACTCGTCGTCCGGCGGGACGGACGCGGCGGCGGTGAACGTCTCGGTGCCCATCTCCACGGTGACCTCCGGATGAGCGAGGACGTTGTGGTACCAGTCGGGGTTGTGCGCGGCGCCCAGGAAGGACGCCACCACGAAGAGCCGGCCGCCCGAAAGCACCAGGAAGCCCAGGGGGTTGGTGCGGCGGGTCCCCGTCCGGGCGCCGGTGTGGGTGAGCAGCAGCAGACCGTCCGCGTTGAACGGCAGCCCCTCACCGAGCGGTCCGGCGCCCTGCTGGGCGCGGAACCGTTCGGTCACGTGGCGGTTGAACGCGTTCGCTTCATCCGGGTTCATGGGCCGAGCCTAGGACGGGCAGGCCCGAAATCACCGGCAACCCGGCGCAGCAACCCCGGAGTTGCCCGACGGCCCGAGCCGCGGCCCGGCCGATCGCGGCGTCCAGGTCCGGTCTGCGCGTGGACAGCGACTCCGTCTCGGCGAACACCGCCACCGCGAACCGGGCGCCGTCGGGGAGGGTGACCACGCCGATCTCGTTCCGCACCCCCGGCAGGGTTCCGCTCTTGGCCGCCACCGCCACGCCCTCGTCGAACGCGGCAGCCAGCCGGTGCCAGCTCACCTGCTCGGTCATCAGGGATCGCAACGCGGCGCACCCCGTCGCCGGTCCCGCCCGGTCCCGCCACACCAGGCGCAGCAGCCGCGTCATGTCGCGGGCGGTACTGCTGTTGGTGCGGGCCGGGTCGAGCGCCCGCAACTCCCGGAACCGGGCCGGCGGCAGGGCCGCCAGGGCCCGGGCGAACTCCGCCGGACCGGCGCAGCCCAGGTCCTCCAGCATGGTGCCCAGCACCCAGCGCGGGCTGCCGAGCACCTGGGTCGCGGCCAGCCCCAGCTCCTCGGCGAGCGCCCGCACGGTGTCGGTGCCCAACCGCCGGAACAGCAGGTCGGCCGCGGAGTTGTCGCTCACCGTCAGGGTCCAGCGCGCGAGGTCGCGCAGGCTCAGCTCGACGTCGTCGGCGCAGCCGGCGGTGCCGGTGCCACCGAGCCGGTCCGCGGCGCGGACCACGGCGCGTTCGGTCGGGTCGAGCTGTCCGGCTGCCGCCTGGCGGGTGAACTCCAGCACCAGCAGCACCTTCACCACCGACGCCAGCACCACCGGCCGGTCCGCCCGGTGGCCGGTCTGCCGCCCGCAGTCCACGCACGCCGCGTGCAACCGCAGCCGCGCCCCGAGCC
>NZ_BAAHCA010000811.1:0-2261 GCF_054776295.1 Streptomyces sparsus | reverse complement strand
TCACGCCGGAGGCCGACCGTCCGGCGCGGTACTCGGTGGGGCTCACGCCGCGCAGCCGCTTGAAGGCCGCGCTCAGCGCGAAGGCGTTGGCGTAACCGACCTGGCGGGCGACCGAGCCGATCGTCCGGCCGGGTTCGCACAGCAGGTCACCGGCGAGGTCGATGCGCCACCCGGTGAGGTAGGTCATCGGCGGCTCCCCCACCAGGGTGGAGAACCTGCGGCTCAGCGCGGCCCGGGACACCCCCACCGAGGCGGCCAGCGAGGCCACCGTCCACGGGCGGGCCGGGTGGTGGTGCAGCAGGGTCAGCGCCGGGCCGACGACCGGGTCGCCCTGCGCCCGGTACCAGCTCGGTGCGTGGCGTTCCGGGCGGTCGAACCACGCCCGGAGGGTGCCGATCAGCGACAGGTCCAGCAGCCGGTCCAGCACCGCCTGCTGGCCGGGTGCCTCGCGGGCCAGCTCGTCGGTGAACATCGGCAGCAGCGGACAGCCGCCGTCCTCCTCGGGCAGCACCAGGAACGGCGGCAGCGCGGCCAGCAGTCGGCGGCTGATGCCGCCCTCCACCTGGTAGGTGCCGTTGATCAGCAGGTCGGCGCCGTCGCGGTTGCGGCCCCAGGTGCGGGCTCCCAGAGCGTACGCGTCGCAGAGCTCCTCGCCGGTGGGTGTGGTGCAGCGGTCGCCCGGGTGGACGACCATGTCGGGTGCCCTGCCCGGCGCGTCGCTGATCGTGTAGGGAGCGGGCCCGCGCAGCACCGCCACGTCCCCCGGTTTCAGCGGGATCGGCTCCCCGCCGTCCGGGGTGAGCCAGGCGTTGCCCCGGGCCATCGTCAGCAGGGCGAGCGGAGCACCGTCCCTGACCTCCAGCCCCCAGGGCGGGTCGAGCACGACCTGGTGGAAGAGACCGCCGCGGGCGCGGGTGCCGTCGAGGAGTTCTGCGAGAGGGTCCACTCCGACATCGTAGACGCTGACGTATGCAGGAGAGCTGATCAACCATGGATCGTCTCGCCGGAGCACGATTGACTTGCCGCCATGACAGAGAAGCTGACATGGGTGATGGGCGCCACGGGCAAGACCGGGCGCCGGGTGGTGGAGCGGCTGCGGAGCCGCGGCGAGACGGTACGGGAGGGTTCGCGGTCGGCCCCGCGGCCGTTCGACTGGGCCGACCGCGCCACGTGGACGGGGGCGTTGGAGGGCGTGACGGAGGTGTACGCCGTCTACTCCCCCGACCTGGGCACCCGGCAGGCGGTGGACGACCTGGCCGCGTTCGGCACCGCAGCCGCGGAGGCCGGGGTGCGGCACGTGGTGATGCTCTCGGCCCGCTGCGCCGAGCAGGGGCGCACGCCCACCGAGGAGTTGGTCCGCGAGGCGGAGCGCGCGCTGTGCGACCGGGTGCCGTCCTGGACGGTGCTGCGGCCCGGCTGGTTCTTCCAGAACTTCAGCGAGGCGTTCTTCGTGGAGGCGATCCGGGCCGGGGAGCTCGCCCTGCCGGCGGGTGACGGGCAGGAGGGCTTCATCGACGCCGAGGACATCGCGGACGTGGCGGTGGCCGCCCTGGACGGCGGCGACAAGTGGTCCGGCCGCTTCCTGGAGCTGACCGGTCCGCGGTTGCTGGGCTTCGGGGACGCGGTGGCCGCGATCGCGTCGGCCACCGGCCGGGACCTGCGCTACGTGCCGTTGAGCCAGGAGGAGTTCGCCGCGCTGGCGGCGGAGTTCGGGCTGCCCGACCACATGGTGGTGCTGCTCGGCGACCTGCTCGGGCAGGTGCGGGACGGCGGTCTGGCGCGGCTGGGCGACGGGGTCCAGGAGGTGCTGGGACGCGCGCCGCGGGACTTCGCGGACTACGCGGCCGGCACCGCGGCCACGGGGGTGTGGCAGGGCTGACGGGGCGGCCCTGCCCTGGGGTACCGGCGGCACGGAGGGGCCGGTACCCCTGGGCGTCCGGGCGGCGGCTTCACCGCGCCGCAGGTGCGGAGCCCTCCCGGCTGATAGGAGTTGAACAAGCCCCGCTCGGAAATGGCGCGTTGCTCGTAGGATCTGAATGCTCGTCGATCATCGCCGGGCTCTGGGCGCGCTGAAGGGGGCCGTTGGCCGGTGCGGAGTCGATCAGTGGGGGAACCGGCCCGGTGGTGGTCGGCAGCCGGGCTGCTCGCGGTGGCCACCGCTTCGGCGGTGGCCGTCCTGTTGCCCACCTGGCGACCGCACGCGGTCGGCGCCAGTACCGCGTTCGCCGTGCTCTGCCTGGCGTGGGCGGTGCGGTCGCACC
>NZ_BAAHCA010000810.1:0-2263 GCF_054776295.1 Streptomyces sparsus | reverse complement strand
CCCGGCCGGTACGCGGGCGCGGCGCGCCCGGGGAGCCGGCAGCGCCTAGGCTCGACGGCATGAGTCCTCGCATCGCCACGAACCACCGGGTGCCGCTCGACGAGTTGCTGGACTTCGTCCGGCCGCGGCACCGTGCGCTGCTGCTAACCCGGCGGGCCGACGGCTCGCCGCAGGCGTCGCCGGTGTCCTGCGGGGTGGACGCCGCCGGGCGCGTCGTCGTCTCCACCTATCCCGAGCGCGCCAAGACCCGCAACGCGCGGCGGGATCCGACGGTGAGCCTGGTGGTGCTGTCGGACGACTGGGACGGACCCTGGGTGCAGGTGGACGGCGAGGCGGAGGTGCTGGACGTTCCGGAGTCGGTGGAACCGCTGGTGGAGTACTTCCGGGTGATCTCCGGGGAGCATCCCGACTGGGACGAGTACCGGACGGCGATGGTCCGGCAGGGCAAGTCGCTGATCCGGGTGACCCCGCGCCGCTGGGGTCCGGTCGCCACCGGGGGCTTTCCGGCCCGCCTGGCGGACTGACCGCCTCGTCGGTGCCGCCCGTCAGCCCTTGACGGCTCCCGCGGCGAGCCCCCCGGACAGGCGGCGCTGGACGAGCACGAAGAAGACGAGCACCGGCAGCGTGATGAGTGTGGAGCCGGCCATCACCGCTCCCCAGTCGTTGGTGTGCTGACCGAAGAAGCGGTGCAGGCCGACCGCCGCGGTGAACTTGCTCTCGTCCTGGAGGAAGGTGAACGCGAAGACGAACTCGTTCCAGGCCACGATGAAGCTGAACACGCTGGTCGCCACCAGCCCGGGGGCCACCAGCGGCAGCAGCACGCTGCGGAACATGCGCTGCCAGGAGCAGCCGTCCAGGTAGGCGGCCTCCTCGACCTCGCGGGGTACGGCGGCGACGAAGCCGCGCAGCATCCAGATCGCGAAGGGCAGCGAGAACGCCAGGTAGACGACGGTGAGCCCGAGCAGGCTGTTCAGCATGTCCAGGTGCCGCATCTGCACGAACAGCGGGATGACCAGCGCCTCCAGCGGGACCATCTGCGCCACGAGGACCATCACCAGCACCGCGGTGCGGAACCGGAAGGTGAAGCGGGCGACGGCGACGGCCGCCAGCAGCGACAGCAGCCCGGCGAGCAGCACGGTCCCGGCGCCGACCAGCGCCGAGTTGAGCAGGAACCGTCCGAAGCCGCCCTCGTCGAGCACGAAGCGGAAGTGGTCGAGGGTGAGGCCGCCGGGCAGCAGCGACGCGCCCCGGGAGCCGGCGCGGGGGTCGAGCGCCGACGTCACCATCCAGTAGACCGGCAGTGCGGTGAAGGCGAGCAGCGCCGCCACCGCGAGCGCGGTCGCCGCTCGGGAGAGGGGGGTGGTTCTCACCGATCGTCACTCTCCTTGAACAGCGTGCGGATGTAGACGGCCGTGACGGCGAGCAGCAGCAGGGTCAGCAGTACGGCGACGGTGGCTCCCATGCCGTACTGGCGCTGGGCGAAGGACTCGACGTAGGACCACACGCCGAGGTTGAGCACCTCCCGGTTGGCACCGTTGCCGCCCGGCATCAGGTAGAGCTGCACGAAGACCTTGAAGTCCCAGATGGTGGAGAGGATGACCACCACCGCGAAGACGCCCCGGATGCTGGGCACGGTGACGGACCAGAACCGCTGCCAGGCGTTGGCGCCGTCGATGACGGCGGCCTCGTGCAGTTCCCTGGGCACGGTCAGCAACCCGGCGAAGACGGTGACCGCGACGAACGGGAAGCTGTGGTGGACGACGTTGAGGGTGGCGATGGCGTAGAACGACAGCCGCCCGGTGAACCAGTTGGTGTCGGCCGGGTCGACCAGGCCGAGTCCGCCGAGCAGTTGCACGACTCCGCCGTTGAGCGGGTCGAACAGCCAGATCCACACGTAGGTGCCGGTGACGGCGGGCATCGCCCAGGCCATCATCAGCACGCTGGAGCAGAGCGTCCGCCACACCGGGCCGAGCCGTTGCAGCAGCAGGGCCACCAGGGTGCCGAGCACCACCGTCAGCGTGACGCACGCGGCGGCGAACAGCACGGTGTTGGGCAGGACCGTCGTCCACAGGTAGGGCCGGCCGAGGATCTCCCGGTAGTTGGCCAGCCCGTTGTAGTTGCTCTCCCCGCTGACGATCTCCCGCAGCCCGTAGTCCTGGAACGACATCCACACCACGCGGGCCAGCGGCCACACCAGCAGTCCGGCGACCGCGAGCAGGGCCGGGGCGAGCAGCAGCCAGGGCCGCCGTCGGTGGCGGCGCCT
>NZ_BAAHCA010000809.1:0-2266 GCF_054776295.1 Streptomyces sparsus | reverse complement strand
CCCCGCGCCGTCGTGCAGCCGTGCCCGGCGTCAGAGCGCCGAACGGGTGCCGGTGCTGACCGGCTCCCCGGCGGCGGTGCCCTGCTCCGCGGCCTGCCGCACCGCCGCGGTGGTCAGCGCGTAACCCGTCTCCGGGTCGGTGGCGGACCGGGCGAAGATCACCCCGTACACGCGTCCCTGCGGGGTGAGCAGCGGCCCGCCCGAGTTGCCGGGCCGCACCAGCGTCCGCAGCGGGTGGATCTCCCGGGTCACCATGCTGCTGCCGTAGATGTCCTGGCCGCGTGCCGTGGTCCGGCCGGCCACCGTCGCCGCCCGCAGGTCCAGGCCGCCGTTCTCCGGATAACCGGCCACCACCGCGGGCGCGCCCCGTTCCGGTACGGCCGCGAAGTCCAGCACCGGGGCCGCCAGGTCGGGGACCCGCAGCACGGCGACATCGGTGTCCGGGTCGAAGTACACGACGGTGGCCTCCAGCCGTGCCCCGACCCCGCCGACCCGCACCGTCGGCCGGTCCACCCCGGCGACCACGTGCGCGTTCGTCATCACCCGCTTGTCGGCGTAGACGAAGCCGCTGCCCTCCTGGCCCTGCCGGCCGCCGTCGACCGAGGCGACCCCCTCGACCTTGACGGTGCTGCGCTGCGCCGCCGCGGTGGCCGCTTCGGTCACCGCGTCACCCGACGGCTCCGCCACACCCGTCACCGGCTCGTTCTCGAACGGGTTGAACACCTGGGGGAAACCGGCGGTGGTCAGCGCGCTCGTCGCCCGGCTGAACCAGGTCGGCGCCTGCTCCGGCATGCGTTCGTGCACCGCGCCCAGCACCGTCGAGCCGCGGATCGCCTGGCCCACCTCCGGCGACGGCGACGTCACCAGCGCGCTGGCCGCCATCCAGGCGACCAGCAGTACCGCCACCGCGTTGATCAGCGCACCGCCCACCCCGTCGAGCCAGCGGACCGGCGCCCAGCTCAGCGAGTTGCGGATGTGCCAGGCCAGCCGGGTGGCGAACGCGTGGCCCGCCGCGGCCGGCAGCAGCACCGTGAGCAGGCCCACCACCGTCGCGGACGTCGTACCCCGCTCGACGAAGTCGAGTGCGAACGGCAGCAGCCAGACGCCCACCACCGCGCCACCGACAAAACCGGCCAGCGCCACCAGTCCGGCGATCAGGCCGCGCCGGTAGCCGGGGACCGCGAAGGCAACCACCGCCAGCAACAACAAGACATCGAGCAGGTTCACGAACGTCCCCTTTCGCCGTACATTCCCCCGATGCCCGCGTGAGCGGCGCTGATCCATGAGAACGCCGGCGGACCTGCGCACGGTTCCCCGATGTGACCGGCGGCATGCGTCACCCCGAGCCGCGGCACGGCAGGAACCGCCCGCCGGCACCCGTTCGCGGGCGTTAGCCGCCGCGCCGGACGGCTGCTCAGTGGACGGCGAGGTCCACCAGCAGCGCCCGGTGGTCGGTGCCCGGCAGGTCGAGGAACGAGGCGGCGACCGGCACCAGGCCACTGCTCACCAGCACGTGGTCGATCTGCGCGCCCAGCGGGGGAGCGGTCGCGGCGGGCCAGGTCGGGGTGCGGGAGCGGCCCAGCAGGCGCGCACTGTCCCGCATGCCGGTGTCCAGCACGGCCCGGAAGGCGGCGTGGTCCGCCGAGGCGTTGAAGTCCCCGGCGATGACCGTCCGGGTCCCGCCGCGAGCCGCCGCGACCTCACGCAGCGAGGCCAGCTCGGCCCGCCAGGCCGTCATCGAGTCCGGCATCGGCGGCATGGGATGCGCGACCTGCACGCGCACGTCCACCTCACCGATCCGGGCGAGCGCGCTCGGCATCGACAGCGACGCCGGGATCTCCCGCTCGTCGCGGAGCGGGTACACGCTCAGCAGGGCCGAGCCCTCCGCCGGCTCCCGGCCGGCGATCACCCGGTGCGGATAGGCGGCGCGTACCTCCGGTGCGGCCAGTGCGGACGCGCACCGGCTGTCGCACTCCTGCACCGACACCAGATGCGGACGTTCCCGCCGCAGCGTCTCCAGCAGTGCTTCGGTCGCGTTGCCGAACTCCAGGTTGGCCGTCAGTACCCGTACCTGCGCCAGCGGCTCGCCGTCCGGCGTCTCCCGGCCCGGCCCGTAGGGCTGCGCGAACCACCCGGTGACCGCCAGTGCCGCCAGCGCCCAGCCCACCAGCAGCAGCCGGCGGGCCAGCACCGCGCACACCAGCGCCAGCCATCCGGCGACCAGGAACCAGGGCAGGAACGCCAGCGCCTGCGGCAGCGGCGGCGG
>NZ_BAAHCA010000808.1:0-2269 GCF_054776295.1 Streptomyces sparsus | reverse complement strand
TCGAAACCGGCGGCCACCGCAGCCGCGACCGTGCCGTCACCCCCGTCGGCGACGGGCAGCGGCACGACGTCCAGCTCCGGCTCCACCCGCCGCAGCCCGGCCGTCACGTGTGCGGCGACCTGCACGGCCGTGAGTGATCCCTTGAACTTGTCCGCGGCGATCAGCACGCGCGCTGTAGACGTCATACAGGTCGTTCCTCACTCGTTGATACGTGCTGCCGCGCCACGCCGACCCTATCCGCCCCCACCGCCGCCCACCATGCCCCGTCCACCCGCCGGAACGGACCCGTCAACCGGGACCGAGCCGGTGCGCCTGTGCGGGCACACGGTCACAGACCGAGTGCCCGGGCAACCTCCTCGGCGGACATGACCTCGGCGTCGCCTGACCGAACAGCCATCGACCTCTGGTGTGCGACACGACCGTCCCGCTGATCGAGAAGTTCCTCGTACGCCTCGACCAGCGCCGGGACGATCACGGCAAGACGCTCGCGCTCCTGATCACGTGGTTCGGATCAGACGCCCAACCGCTCAGCCTTGACGGCCTCCACGAAACACGACCAGCCACCCGCCGGGAACACGAGTATCGATCCACCGGGCAACTTGCTGTCCCGTACCGGGACGACGGTGGCGAAGTCGTGTGAGACCTCGATGCAGGCGCCACCGTCGGAGTTGCTGTACGAGCTCTTGTGCCAGTTCGCAACGCTCACATCGATGGGTCGCACGGTACTTCCTCCAACATGCGCAGGATCAGCTTCCGCGACTCGGCCGGGGGAAGCGCCAGGTCGCGCACCGCATCGTAGGCACCTTGCAGCTTCTCGACCGCCGAGTTCTCCTCGATCAGGTCGCCCCTGTGTGCGTTCTCGGTGTACGCCACGGTACGCCCCAGCGGCAGACGCAGGAACCACACGTCTGTGCTGTCGAGCCCGTAGGGACCCGCGCTGAACGGGAGAACCTGGACTGCCACGTTCGGCCGCTCCGCCACCTCCAGCAGACTCTCCAACTGTTCTCGCCACGCGCTCGTGTTGAGCAGAGCCGTCCGTAGGACCGCCTCGGAAACGATCGTCCGGAAGCGTGGCGCGTCCTCGCCGTCCAGCAGTTCGCGGCGGCTCATGCGGGCCTCGACCTGCTGGTCCAGCTCCTTGCCCTTCAGGCCGCCCGCCGCCAGTACCTCCCGCGCGTACCCCGGGGTCTGCAACAGCCCCGGGAGCACGCTCACCGCGAAGTGCCACAGGCTGACCGCTTCCGCCTCCAGCGCCATGTAGCGGCGGTAGCGCTCACGGAACTGCGTGTGGTCGCCGGCTGCCAGCTCCCAGAGGGCCAGCAGCAGGCCCGGTGTCTCGTAGTGGGTGTCGAGCGCCTGGGCGACCTCCGGGCTGCCCAGCGTCTCGCCCTTCTCCATCTTGCCGAACAACGACCAGTCCCAGCCCAGCCGTTCACCGAGCTGCCGCAGTGTCGTCCCCCGTGTCGCCCGCAGTCTGCGCAGTTCCTCCGCGAACCGCTGGCGTGGTTCCTGACTCCGACCGGTGATGACGCGTCGCTGCGGCATACCGCTCCCCCTCGTGCTTCTGCTGCTGGCGGCCTGTGGAACGTGTGGAACCGGCCCCGCGCGCATCGGCAGCACAGCGGGCTCACGGCGCCGGCCGTTCCCAGCCGGGCGCATTCTCGTCACACCGGCACTACGCACGGTAATCCGGCCTGCACAGCCAGGTCAGGAGAACAACGAAACCGCACCCACGAGGGAAGCCGCCCCCATGAACGCCGCACCGCAGGACCCCCTGTCCACCGCTCCCGTCCCGGTGACCGCCACCAGCAGTCCGCCGCCCTCGCCGAAGATCCAGGAAGCCCTGGACGCCCGCGACGCACTCGCCCACGCCCTCTCCCGGGCCGGCGTCCAACTTCCCGCCATGGACATCCGCACGCCCTGGGTCGACGTGCGGGAGGGCGAGCCGCGCTACGCACTCGTCCAACTCGGCGTGTGCTCGGCCCCCGTGGCCCACGCCCTCGCCGAGGTGATCACACGAGGGGCCATCCGATGACCGCCCACGAAGCCCGCGAGCCCTCCCCCGCGGCCCGCGTCGGTGACGTGGCCGCCGTCGGCGACGCCGTACGCGACATCGCCACCGACCGGGTGGGGCGGGTCATGGGACGCGAAGGGCCCTACGTCCGGCTGCGTCCGCTCGCCGGTGGCCGCGAGTGGGACGCCGAACCGGCCCATCTGCGTCCGATGAGCCAGTCGGAGCTGCTGAGCGCCCTCCTCACCGAACTCAACG
>NZ_BAAHCA010000807.1:0-2271 GCF_054776295.1 Streptomyces sparsus | reverse complement strand
CACGCGGTGCTCGCCCGCGGCTTCCGTTCCCCGCGGGCCTTCGTCGAGGCCCACCGGCGGCCCGAGCCGCCGTACCACGCCGGGCCTGCCGCGGCCGGGCTCGGCGCCACCTCCCTGACCGACGTCAGCGACGGCCTCATCGCCGACCTGGGGCACATCGCGGAGGCCAGCAAGGTCCGCATCGACCTGTCGTCCGCCGCGTTCGACATCCCCGCCCAGATGCACGACATCGGGCAGGCCGTCGGCGTCGATCCGCTCCAGTGGGTGCTGACCGGGGGAGAGGACCACGCGCTCGTCGCCACCTTTCCCGCCGGGCGCAAGCTGCCCGCCCGCTGGCGGGTCATCGGCGAGGTGCTGCACCCCTCGGCGTTGCCCCGCGTCACCGTGAACGGCGCGCCCTGGGAGAAGGCCGGGGGTTGGGACCACTTCGGCGCGGACGGCTGACCGGCCCCGCCCGGACGCCGCGCTGCCGGTCCCTCCGGCCAGCCCGCCCGCCGGGCCGTCCGACGCCCGTCCGTAGGCTGGTGCCATGCGCATACCTCCCCGTGTCCTGACCGTCGCCGGGTCCGACTCCGGCGGCGGGGCGGGCATCCAGGCCGACCTGAAGACGATGCTGGCGCTCGGCACCCACGGCATGAGCGTGCTCACCGCCGTCACCGCGCAGAACTCGCTCGGCGTGCAGGGCGCCTGGCCGCTGCCCGCCGACGCGGTGCGGGCCCAGTTCCGCAGCGTCGTCGACGACATCGGGGTGCAGGCTGTGAAGACCGGCATGCTGGCGTCCGCCGAACTCGTCGAGACCGTCGCCGACCTGCTCGGCGACCTGGACGTGCCGGTCGTGGTGGACCCGGTCGGTGTCTCCAAGCACGGCGATCCGCTGCTCGCCGCCGACGCGCTGGAAGCGGTCCGCACCCGGCTGCTGCCCACCGCCACCGTGGCCACCCCCAACCTGGACGAGGTCACCCAGCTCACCGGAGTGCGGGTGCGTGCCGAGTCCGACCTGCGGCAGGCCGCCGAGGCGGTGCTGGGCCACGGCCCCGCCTGGGCGCTCATCAAGGGCGGGCACCTGCCCGGTGACGCCGTCGACCTGCTCACCGACGGGCGGAGCGAGCACTGGCTGCGCGCCCCCAGGCACGACAACCGGCACACCCACGGCACCGGCTGCACCCTGGCCAGCGCGATCGCCGCCGGACTGGCCGAGGGCAGGTCCGTCCCGGAAGCGGTGACGGCCGCCAAGGAGTACGTCACCGGCGCCATCGCGGCGGGCTTCCCGCTCGGCGGCGGCCTCGGTCCGGTCGACCACGGCTGGGCGCTGCGCACCCCCAGCACCCGGCACGCCCGGTAGGACGGCACTCGGCGGGCCTCCGCCGCGACCGGGAGGCGGCTGATCGGGCCCGGCCGGTCTCCGCACCGACCGAAAGGGCCCGTGGCACGGACCCGTGGCACGACAAAAAGGGTCCGTGACACGACGAAGAGCCGGCCCACCCGAGGGTGGACCGGCTCTACATCAGCCGGGAGGCGGCGCTGCGGCTATTGCCTCAGCGCGAAACCTTGCCGGCCTTGATGCACGAGGTGCAGACGTTGAGGCGCTTCGGCGTCCGACCGACCACGGCACGCACGCGCTGGATGTTGGGGTTCCAGCGACGCGGGGTGCGGCGGTGCGAGTGGGAAATGCTGTTGCCGAAGCCCGGCCCCTTGCCGCAGACATCGCAGTTGGCAGCCACGGTCACTCCAAAGACTTCAGATGCACGTACAGTGAAATCCCGGCTCGGCATGATCAGATGACCGGCAGTGCCCGGGAAGAAGACCCGACGTTCGTCAGGCAACCGGAGCAGCATACAACGGCTGGTCACGAACGAGGAAATCGCCTCCGTCCAGCGCCTCGGACCTCGCACGGAGCACCGCGTTCCGCTCCTCCCGGACTACGCTTTCGCCATCGCCGCCGACCGAGGAGGACGCCCGTGCCGCACACGCTCGACGCCGAAGCGGTGCGCACCTGGTGCGGCAGGGGCCTGGACGCCCTGGGAGAGGCTCGCGAGACGATCGACGCGATCAACGTCTACCCGGTCGCGGACGCCGACACCGGCACCAACCTCTATCTGACGTGGGAGTCCGCGGCGCACGCCGTGGAAGCCGCCTGCGCCGGCCGGCCCACCCCGGCCGAGGCCGTGCACGCCATGGCGCACGGTGCGCTGCTGGGAGCCCGCGGCAACTCCGGCACCATCCTGGCCCAGCTGCTGCGCGGCATGGCCGAGGAGACGGCCGCCGGGGGCC
>NZ_BAAHCA010000806.1:0-2278 GCF_054776295.1 Streptomyces sparsus | reverse complement strand
GGAGGGACGCGTCGGGGCCGCGCCCCGGCATCCCGGGTCCGCGCCGATCGGGCGGGCGGAGGCGGCTTCAGGCGACGTCGGACGGCTGAGCAGTGGGTCGCCCCGGCAGCTCGGCCAGGTGCTCGGCGGTCAGCGCGGTCAGTTCCCCGGGGGCGTCCTCCTGGACCAGGTGTCCGGCGCCGCCGATCAGCTCCAGCCGGGCGCCGGGCACCCGGCCGGCCAGCTCGCGTCCTCGTTCGGCCGGGATCCACGTGTCGTCGGCGCCCCAGCAGACCAGCACCGGCAGGTCGAGTTCGCCGTAGCGGTCCTGGACCTCGTCGGTGAAGCGCTGGTCGGCCTGCGCGATCTGCCGGTAGAAGGCGCCCTGGCCCGGTTCGCCGAGCCAGGGCGCCACCAGCGCGTCCGCGACCGCCGCGTGCAGGCCCGGGCTGCTCGCCGAGCTGACGTACTCGCGGACCAGGGCACCGGGCAGCGCCGGCGGCAACTGCTCGAAGACGGCGGCGTGCTGCTGCACGAGGCGGAAGAACGGCGAACCCCACGGCGCGAGCGCCACGACGTCGACCAGGGCCAGCGCCCGGTAGCGGCACCCGTGCAGCAGGTGCGCCCGCAGCGCGACGGCACCGCCGAAGTCGTGCGCCACAACGACGGGCTCCCGCACGTCCTCGGTCTGCGCCCAGTGCGCCAGCAACTCGGCGAACACCCGGCCCTGCGCGCCCAGCGACACGTCCTGCCCGCCCTGCATGGCCGAACTGCCGTAACCGGGCATGTCCCAGACGAAGACGCGGTGGCGCCGCGACAGGGCGCGTGCGGTCGCCCGCCAGACGTAGGAGGAGAACGGCGTCCCGTGCAGCAGCACCACCGGGGGGAGGCCCTCCGCGCCCAGCGTGTCCCACCGCACCTCCCCGGACGTGCTGGTGAAGCTCCGGGTGAGCTGCCATCCCGTCATGGCCCTGCTCCTCTCCTCGCCTGGCCGGCCGCCGGCCGGGGGCGGCCGGGGTCAAGTGTGCAGCAGCCGCCCGGGCTCAGGGCGGGCCGGAACCGTTGAGCCAGAACGCGCCGTAGGCGGCGGAGAGCGCGACGAGGACCGACAGGAACGCGCAGGTCCGGGCCGGGCGGGCCCGTGCCATGGCGAGGGCCAGGGGGAAGAGCACGGGGAAGGCGGGGATCAGCAGGCGGGGCTTGGACCCGAAGTATCCGGAGGCCCCGACGGCGAGCAGGGTGACGACGGCGGAGTAGACGACGACCGGAACGGGCTGGCGCTGACGCAGGCCCACCCAGTGCGGCCAGACGGAGAGCAGGACGACGGCGACGAGGACGAGCACGGCCGCCCAGGTGCCTCCGCCCAGCGCACCGGCGGTGAACCGCGCGAAGCCGAGACCGGCGTCGAAGCCGTTGCCCCACTCGCCCTGCACGTCGAGATAACCGAACAGGGCGCCTCGCTCGCTGCCGACCCACAGGATGTAGGAGGCCGCGCCCAGCGGGGCGATCAGGCAGCCGAGCACGGCCCTGAACCGGTGCCCGGGGGCGAGCCACCCGGCCGGAGCGGCCAGGGCTGCCGAAGCGGCCGGAGCGGTGGAACCGGCCGAGCGTGCGGAGCGCCAGGCGCAGAGCACGGCGACGACGAGGGCCGCCGTCACCGCCAGCCCGACCGGCCGGGTCAGCCCCGCCAGGGACGCCAGCACACCCGCGGTGATCCACCGCCGGGTGACGGCCGCGTACAGCGACCAGGCGGCCAGGGCCACGAACAGCGACTCGCTGTAGGCCATCGACTGCACGATGCCGACCGGCACTGCCGCCCACAGGACGACCACGACGGTGGCGGCGCGTCGTCCGTGCACGTGCTCGGCGAGCGCGAAGACGCCCCACGCCGCGGCCAGCGAGGCGAGCAGGCTGATCAGCAGGCCCGCGTGCGGCAGGGACAGGCGGGTGACCGCCGAGACGCCCTGCTCCAGCCACGGGAACAGCGGGAAGAACGCCATGCTGGAGAGGTGCCGCCCGTCGGGCGCCTGCACGGAGAAGGCGTATCCGTGCTCCGCGATGCGCGCGTACCAGAGCGAGTCCCAGCGCTCCGACAGGAGCACCCACGGGTTCTTTCCGGTGAAGCCGGACCAGACGACCAGCACGGCGACGCCGAGCAGGCGGATGAGGGCGAACAGCGCCAGCGCGGGAGCTGCCGCGCGCAACGAGGCGGAGAGCCCCCCGCGGACCGGCGCGCGCCCCCAGGAGGGCTGCGACACGTGCACCCCGGTGGCTGCCGGCGCGTGCCCGGCGGACCGGC
>NZ_BAAHCA010000805.1:0-2283 GCF_054776295.1 Streptomyces sparsus | reverse complement strand
CGGGGTGCTCCAACGCCGCCACCCGGCCCAGCCCCCACACCCCGGCCTGCTCCGGGTCGTGGGGGGCGCTGCCGGGACCGAACCCGGCCTGCGTCACGGTCCACAGCCGCGCGTCCACACCGGCGTCACCGAGGGCCTGGACGACCGCCATCGCCGTGGCGACACCGCGACCGACCTCGGCGGATTCGGTGCCGGCGGCGCCGGTCTCCGCCGGGTCGGTACCGGCGGTGCCGGCGTCCGCGGAGGAAGCGGAAGGGAGCGAGAGGCAGGACAGCACACCGTCGGGCGCTCCCTCCTCGACGGCCTTCGCGATCAGGCGGGCGAGGCCGTCCCGGTCCTGTGCCTCGCACGTCAGCCGCTCCAGCCCCGGTACGAACTTCTCCAGTTCGTCGAACAGCGGCTCACCGGGGGGCTGAAGCAGCAGCCAGCGCCCGTCGACCGACGCTCCCGCTCCGTCGGGCACGGCTTCCCAGCCCACCCGGTAGCGCCACCCCTCGGTCTCCACCCGCTCGGTGTGCGCGCTGCGGAACGATTGCAGAGCCGGAAGTACGGTGTGGAGCGCCTCCTCGGGCACTCCCAAAGCGTCGGCCAGTTCGGGAGACTGCGTGCGCTCCAGCGTCTGCCAGAGCAGGGTGTCCGCCCGGTCGGCAGCGGAGGCCCCTCCACCGGTATCGCGCCCGGTCGTGAGCTGGAGGTGGTCGGGAACGATGGTGGGCCAGAAGCGCGTCCGCTGAAACGGGTACGTCGGCAGCTCGACGAGACGGTTCGGGATCGCCTCCGCCCCCGGGGCGGCCGCACGCCGGAGGATCGAGGACCAGTCGACGTCAACACCAGTCGTGTGCATCTGCGCGATGCCTCGCAGCACGGCGGCACACTCCGGCATCTGCTTGCGCAGCAGAGCGGCGCAACTGTGCCCGGCCTCGGCACCGCTGTCCGTGAACTGGGGAAGGCTGTGCTGGGTGAGGGCCGTGAGAGTGCTGTCGGGCCCGATCTCCAGGAAACGGGTGACGCCCTGGTCGGTGAGGGCGCGGATGCCGTCGGCAAACCGGACCGCCTCCCGGACGTGACGCGCCCAGTAGTCGGCTGTGACCAACTCGCCGTCACCGGCCACCGTTCCGGTGAGGTTGGAGACGACCGGGATCGTGGGGGCAGCGTAGGTGACCTGCTCGGCAACCGCACGGAACTCCGCCAGCATCGGCTCCATCAACGGGGAGTGGAAGGCGTGACTCACCCGCAGACGCGAGGTGCGGCAACCGGAGGCGGAAAGGCGGTCGGCGACCTCGGACACAGCTGCTTCGGCTCCGGCGATGACGACCGCGCGGGGGCCGTTGACCGCCGCGATCGACACCTCATCTGTGCGGCCCTCCAGCTGCGGCAACACCTCCGCCTCGGAGGCTTCCACCGCCACCATCACCCCGTCGGAGGGCAGCGCCTGCATCAACTGGCCCCGGGCGACGACCAGACGGCACGCGTCCGCCAACGACAACACACCCGCCACGTGGGCGGCAGCGAACTCGCCGATGGAGTGTCCCACCAGGAAGTCCGGGCGCATCCCGAAGGACTCGACCAAGCGGAACAGGGCCACCTCGACTGCGAACAACGCAGGCTGAGTCCACTCCGTGCGGTTCAGCAACTCCGCGTCGTCACCGAACACCACCGACTTGAGATCCTCGCCGACATGCGCACAGACGTCGTCGAAGGCGTCGGCGAACACCGGGAATGCCTCGTACAACTCACGCCCCATGCCCGGACGTTGCGCACCCTGGCCCGAGAACAGGAACGCGACCTTGCCTTCGGCTCCGACTGTGCCGGCCACGGTGTGAGTGCCTGTCCCGCCCTCGGCCAACTCCCTGAGCTCATGGATGAGGTCGTCTCGTTCGGTTGCGACCACAACCGCGCGGTGTTCGAAGGAGGACCGGCTCAGAGCCAGGGCGCGTGCCAGGTGCGCGGGGACGAGATCGGGCTGTCGGCTCAGAGTTTCCAGGAGCAGACCGGCCTGCGCCCGGAGGGCGGCGTCCGTCCGGCCGCTGACCAGGCAGGGCACGGGAAGCCCGGGCTCCATCCGGGCCGGGTCCGTTTCGGAATGGTCCGAAGCGGTGGCCGGATGCTCTGGTGCGTGTTCGAGGATGACGTGGGCGTTGGTCCCGCTGAGCCCGAAAGAGGAGACGCCCGCGCGGCGAGGGTGGTCGTTCTGCGGCCAGTCCTGCGGTTCGGTCAGCAACCGCACCCCACCGGCGGACCAGTCCACATGCGAGGACGGCTCCTGCGCATGCAACGTCGCCG
>NZ_BAAHCA010000804.1:0-2286 GCF_054776295.1 Streptomyces sparsus | reverse complement strand
TCGCCCGCCGGGGGCTGTGCCTGCCGGCCGGTGGCGCCGAGGCCGTGCCCGGCCTGCTGGCCGCCTCACTGCCGCCCGGCACGGTCCGTACCGGCGTGCGTGTGGTCGCGGTGTCGACCAACTCCGTCGAGACCGAGGGGCACGGCACGCTGGGCTGCCGGGCAGTGCTCATCGCCACCGGCGCGCAGGACGCCTCGGCCCTGCTGCCGGGGCTGCACGTGCCCGACTTCCACCCGGTGACGGTCCTGCACCACGCCGCCGACGCGGATCCGCCGCTCGACGACGCCTCGCTGCTGCTCGACGCCGACCGGCGCGGCCCGGTGTCGCACACGATGATCACCTCCGCGGTCGACCCGTCCCGCGCGCTGCCGGGGCGCACCCTGGTCACGTCGGTGGTGCTGGGCCGGCAGGCCTTCGACTCGGTGACGGCTCTCGACAAGGCGGCCCGTCCCCAGCTGACCGAGCTGCACGGAGTGGGCGCCGACAACTGGGAGTTGCTCGGCGCCCGGCACCAGGCGTTCGCGGTGCCCGCCATGCCGGCCCCGCACGACGCCCAGCGTCCGGTACGGGTGCTGGCGGGGCTCTACGTGTGCGGTGACCACCGCGACACCGGCACCGCGCAGGGCGCGCTCCACTCCGCGCGCCGCGCGGCGCGGGCGATCTGCCGGGACTTCGGAACGGGCTCGGTTCCGGCACCCGCCTTACCGGTGGCCGCCTGACCGGTCCACGGCGACGGGCACCTCCGCGGGCACCGCCCGGTGGAGGTGCCCGTCGCCTGTGGGCCATCCGGAGGTGCCCGGCAGTTCGTCGGCCCTCTGCCTGAGAGTCGGTCAACTCCCCTACGCTGTCGCCAACTTGACCTGGCCCTGACAGCGAAGGCGGCGTCCCCGTGCGCAAGTCCACCCCCCTGGCCGCGGCAGCGGTCCTCACCCTGTTGGCCATCACACCCGCGCAGGCAGCCGATCCGGGAGCCCTGCCGTACTCCTCGACCACCGGTGTGGGCGTGCACAACGCCTACGAGAAGTCGTCCTTCCCGTTCCTCGCCGACGCCCTCGACTCCGGGGCCGGGCTGCTCGAGTTCGACGTGTGGACCAACACCTTCGCGGCCGGCTGGCGGGTCGCGCACAACAACCCGATAGGCAACGACAACAACTGCGAGAACGCGTCCGACGCGGCGCAGCTGCGCACGAAACCGCGCAACCAGCGGCTGGACGGCTGCCTCGCCGACCTGCGCGCCTGGCACGACGCCAACCCCGGGCACCGGCCCATCCTGCTCAAGATCGAGATGAAGGACGGCTTCTACGGCAGGGGCGGCCGCGGACCCGCGCAGTTCGACGCCCTGGTCAACAGCAAGCTGGGCGACGCGGTGTACCGCCCGGGCGAGTTGACGGGCCGCCACGCCAACCTGGACGAGGCGGTACGGGCGGACGGATGGCCCAGCCGCGACGCACTGGCGGGCAAGTTCCTGATCCACCTCATCCCCGGCACCGTGGAGGAGGGCAACCCGCTCGACCCGCTGTGGACGGACCGTGAGTACGCCACCCACCTGCGCACCCTCGCCGGGGCCGGGCGTCTCCACGAGGCGGTCGCCTTTCCCGCGGTGCACCGCGCGGAGGCGGGCGACCCGCGCGTCGGCCGGTACGCCGACGCCTCGATCCGGCCGTGGTTCGTGGTCTTCGACGGTGACGCCGCCGCCTACGCCTCCGGGTCGATCGACACCGGGTGGTACACCAGCCGCAACTACCTGCTGGTCATGACGTCCGCGCACAACGTGCCGCCGGCCATCGACGCCCGCAACCCCTCGGAAGCGGACGCCGCCGCCCGCGTCGCTCAACTGGCCTCCGAAGGCGCCGGATTGGTGACCTCGGACTGGGTGTCGCTGCCCCGGGTACTGCGCACGGTCCTGCCGCACGGCTGACCCCGCCCACCGGGTGACGGCCGGGCACCGGCGCCCGGCCGTCACTCCTCACGGCGGAGAGGCGGCCGGGTGCGGCGCGGACGGGCGGACGCCGACGGACACCAACAGACACCGTCGGACGTGAGCCTGCCGTGGAAAGACGCTAGCCGGGCGGGGGCGGCCCCGCGCGCTGGGAAGCGCGTACGAGTGCAGTGCGGCGGGACACGGTGCCGACACACCCGCAGCCGAGTCACTTCATGAGAGCAGTACGTCATGAAGTATGACTTTTCGAATGCACGGCAGGGCGACGACGGCACGGCCCCCCTCGACGCCCCACCGGCCGGCCCCCGTGCGACCCGGCGGGTCCTGCTGCGCGGCGCCGCCTGCCT
>NZ_BAAHCA010000803.1:0-2292 GCF_054776295.1 Streptomyces sparsus | reverse complement strand
CGCGCTCATCCGGGCGCTCGCCTTCGAGGCGCTGCGGGTGGTCGGGGCGCCGGCGGAGAGCGCGGTGCGGGCCGTGGCCCAGGAGTCGGGCCTGCGCCCGTACGCGCTGCTGTGGCTGGCCGAACTCGAGGGCGCCGACCCCGAGGAGCTCACCGGGGGAGCCGGCGGCGTACTGACCCGTGAGGAGGCCACCTGGCTGTGGGTCGACACGGCCGCGGCGGTCGCCGACCACGGGGAGTCGCAGCTGCTCGTGGACCACCTGGAGTCGGCGGCGCAGAACTCGGTGCCCCGGCTGCTGGAGGAGGTGCGCGCCACCGGCCATCCCAGGACCGTGCAGGTACTGGTGGCGCTGGCCGCCGCCCACCCGGACCCCGCGCTGGCGAAGGCCGTCCGGCGGGCGGCGTTCCAGGTGCACACCGGGGACGGCTGACCCTCGCGGGCCGGCCGGCCCGCGGGCGGGAGCGTCGTCGCCGGCCCGGAATACCGGGCGCCGTACGCCGTTAGACTGGAGGTATGGCAACTCCTCTCACCCATTAGCTGACGACGAACGTCCACCGGCGCACGGCCCCCGCGAAGGCGCCGTCCCGGCCCAGCGGCGTGCCCGCCCCCTGTCCCGTACGTTCGTCCCTGCCAGGAGTTTTCCGTGATCACCGTCTCCGGCCTGGAGCTGCGCGCCGGCGCCCGGGTCCTCATCGAGGCCGCCAGCTTCCGCATCGCCCGCGGCGACCGCATCGGCCTCGTCGGCCGCAACGGCGCCGGCAAGACCACCCTCACCAAGTGCCTCGCCGGGGAGGGCGTACCCGCCGGCGGCACCATCAGCCGCAGCGGGGAGGTCGGCTACCTGCCGCAGGACCCGCGCACCGGCGACCTGGAGGTGCTGGCCAGCGACCGCATCCTGTCCGCCCGCGGCCTGGACAGCGTGATCCGCAAGATGCGTGAGAACGAACAGCGCATGTCCAACGGCCAAGGCGCCACCCGCGAGCGCGCGATGCGCAAGTACGAGCGGCTCGAGACGGAGTTCCTCACCAAGGGCGGCTACGCGGCGGAAGCCGAGGCCGCGACCATCGCCGCCAGCCTGGGCCTGCCCGACCGGGTGCTCGCCCAGCCGCTGCACACCCTCTCGGGCGGTCAGCGGCGCCGGGTCGAGCTGGCCCGCATCCTCTTCTCGGACGCCGACACCCTGCTGCTCGACGAGCCGACGAACCACCTCGACGCCGACTCCGTCGTCTGGCTGCGGGACTTCCTGAAGACGTACCGCGGCGGGCTCGTGGTCATCTCCCACGACATCAACCTGGTCGAGACGGTCGTCAACAAGGTGTTCTACCTGGACGCCAACCGCTCGCAGATCGACCAGTACAACATGGGCTGGAAGCAGTACCTGACGCAGCGTGAGGCGGACGAGAAGCGCCGCAAGCGCGAACGGGCGAACGCCGAGAAGAAGGCGGCGACGCTGAACGCCCAGGCCGACAAGATGCGTGCCAAAGCCACCAAGGCCGTGGCCGCCCAGAACATGGCGCGCAGGGCCGAGAAGCTGCTGGCCGGCCTGGACGAGCAGCGCCGCGGTGACAAGGTCGCCAAGCTGCGCTTCCCCGACCCGGCCCCCTGCGGCCGGACGCCGCTCACCGCCGAGGGGCTGTCGAAGTCCTACGGTTCGCTGGAGATCTTCACCGACGTGGACCTGGCGGTCGACCGCGGCTCACGGGTGGTCATCCTCGGCCTCAACGGCGCCGGCAAGACGACGCTGCTGCGCCTGCTCGCCGGAGTGGAGGAGCCGGACACCGGCGAGGTGCGCCCCGGCCACGGGCTCAAGCTGGGCTACTACGCCCAGGAACACGAGACGCTCGACCCCGAGCGCACGGTCCTGGAGAACATGCGCTCCGCCGCGCCGGGCATGGACCTGGTCGAGGTCCGCAAGGTGCTCGGCTCCTTCCTGTTCTCCGGCGACGACGTCGACAAGCCCGCCGGCGTGCTCTCCGGCGGGGAGAAGACCCGGCTGGCGCTCGCCACGCTGGTGGTCTCCTCGGCGAACGTGCTGCTGCTGGACGAGCCGACCAACAACCTGGACCCGGCCAGCCGGGAGGAGATCCTCGGCGCGCTGCGCACCTTCACGGGCGCGGTGGTCCTCGTGACGCACGACGAGGGCGCCGCGGACGCCCTCCAGCCGGAGCGCATCATCCTGCTGCCGGACGGCGTGGAGGACCTGTGGGGCCGGGACTACGCGGACCTGGTCGCCCTGGCCTGAGCGGGCCTGCCCGTCCACCTCCCGGCGCCCCTGCCCGGCAGTCTCCGGCG
>NZ_BAAHCA010000802.1:0-2297 GCF_054776295.1 Streptomyces sparsus | reverse complement strand
CGCTCAGCAGCGCCAGAGCCAGCGTGACCGCGCCGAAGGCCCCGAAGCCGGTGGGAAACGGAAGGGCGGCCGGTCTGCGGCGGCCGGCGGGTGGCGGGAGGTCGGCGGATGGCGCGAAGGCAGCGGGTGGCGGGACGGTGATGGGGGTGCGGAGGTCGGCGAGTGGTGCGGGTGCCCGTGAACGGCGGTTTCGCCAGGCCGACACCAATAGCGCCGCCGCCAGGAGGCAGCCTGCTACGGCCATCGCTGCCACCGTGGCCGGCTCCGCGCCGAGCGCGAGTGCCGCGGCTGCCCAGGCGGACACCGCGGGCGGTACCAGCCGTAGATCCGGCGGGGACTCCTGCCGTGGGTTCGCGGCCCCGAGCCGATGCCCGGACGCGGCGTGCACCGCCGCGCGTGGTCGGTGCTCCGACGGCACGGCGACGCCGCCGCCCGACCGCGGGGACACAGAGGCGGGGGCACGCGGGCTCGTGGTACCGGCCGGAACGGGAGCGGGCGGTCGCGTCACGGGCTTACTCGGGGCTGGATGTCGGCGAAGCGCCGCTCCCCGATGCCCCGCACCTCCCGGAGCTGCTCGACGGAGACGAATCCGCCGTTGCGCGTGCGGAAGTCGATGATCTGCTGGGCCAGTACGGGGCCGATGCCCGGTAGCGTCTGCAACTGCTCCACGGTCGCCGAGTTCAGCGCGATGGGCGCGCCGGTCGCGGCAGCCGCCGCACCTCCGCCGACCTGCGGTGCCGAGGAGACCGGGGCCGACCCCGTGGCCGAGGCCCGAGGCGCACCCACCACGATGTGTTCACCGTCCACCAGCACCCGGGCCCGGTTGAGAGCGTCGGTGTCCGCGCCCGCTTTCACTCCCCCAGCGGCCTCCAGGGCGTCACCGACCCGCGCGCCCGGCCGCAGCCGGAACACGCCCGGATGGCGCACCTTGCCCGCGACGTCCACCACCAGCCGGGAGGACGGGCCGGCCGTGGCCGGCGGAGTACCGGGAGTCGGTTGCGGGGCGCCCGTGGACTGCGCCGGACCTCCTCCCCCGCTCTCCGACCGGCCACTCGCGGGCTGTAGCAGACCGGCGGGCCGAGGTGCTGTGACGGAGTCGGGGGCGGAGACGGGCGTGGGCCTGCTCTGCCACAGATGGTGCACGCCGAGCCCGAGGCTGAGCACCAGCACGACGGCCAGAACTGCGAGAGTGCGCGGAGCCACCGCGCAGCGGGTCTGAAGCCACAGCGGCAGCCGCTCACGCACCGCCAGCACGGACCGCCAGGCAGCACGAGGCGACTCCGCCGGCTCCGGCCCCAACGGCTGCCTCGGCGCCACCTCCGTCTTCGGCCCCCTCTTCGCCACGCGTCCGAGTCCCGCCGTCGGTGCGATCCCCGGATCCGGTGCGATCCCCGGATCCGGAACGAGTTCCGACTCACGCTCCGGCGCTGCCGGTTGGGCTCCCTGCCGCGGAACAGCCGTAGTCCGATTCCGTGTTGCGCAGCTGCTCGTCCCACCGCCCGACACGAACCCGGCCGAGGCGACAGAGTTGGCCGAGGCGACAGAAGCGGCCGTGGAGAGCGAGTGGGGCGAGGAGGGCCAGTCGGGCACTCCAGGTGAGCTGGGCACTGCGCCGGGAGCGGCGGTGGCGGTGGTCCGGGCAGGGGGTGCTGCGGCGACGGTGGCAGCCTGCCGGACGCCCGGCACGGTGGCGGACGCCGGCTCGGCAGTAGCGCTCAGGGCCGTGGACCTACCGGCTCGGAAGCGGCCCGACCGGGGAGCGCGCGCTGCGGAGGCCGTCCGTGCCGCACGAACCGCTTCCCGGGCCGCCGCGATCGCCGCTGCCCGGCTCAGCGGCACCGGCTCTGCCTGCGGGCGACTCCCCCCTCCCCGTTGTCCGGGCGCCGCACCGGCAGGCGTGACGGGAGCGGTGAACGGGGCCGCCTTCCCCTCACGCTTCCCCTCACCGACGGTGATCCTGGAACCGTCGGCGGGTGACGGCCGGCGCACGACGAGGTCCGGCAGGTCGAGTGTCAACTGCTGTGGAACGGTGGGCCGCAGGACTGCGGGCTGTGGCAGGGTCGGCCGTCGGACTGGCTTGGTGGCGGGCTTCAGTGCACCGGCCGGCCCCTGCGGATCGTGACCGTGGCCGACCGCGCGTTCGCTCCCGTCGTCGCCCCGCAGAACCGGCTCGGGGGCTTCGCGTTCCCGAGCCTCGGACCGTTCCCGCGCCGACGGCTCGTCGCGCCCCGCCTGTGCCGGGGCGCGAAACAGCGCGGCCGCCCGGGCCTCCACCGAGAGTGATGCCGTCGAGGGCG
>NZ_BAAHCA010000801.1:0-2300 GCF_054776295.1 Streptomyces sparsus | reverse complement strand
GGTGGGTTCCCCTCCGCGGTGCGGGGCGCCTTAGACCCGCCCCGCCGTTCGTCCACGTCCACTCACCCCCGACGGAGAGCACGTTGTACTTCACCGACCGCGGTATCGAGGAACTGGAGAGCCGGCGCGGCGAGGAGGAGGTCACCTTCTCCTGGCTCGCCGAGCAGATGCGCACCTTCGTCGACCTGCACCCGGACTTCGAGGTCCCGGTGGAGCGGCTCGCGACCTGGCTGGCCCGCCTGGACGACGAGGACGACGAGTAGGCGGCGGGGCCGGGGCGGCCCCGGCTCGTCGGCTGGCCCGGCCGGCGGTTGCTGTGGCCGGTGGTTGCCGTGGCCTCCTCCGGGCCCGGGTCTGCTCCGGGCCGTCCGCGGCTCCGGAAGGTGCGCTGATCCGGCCTGTCCACAGCCTCCCGGCCGGCTCTTGACGCACCTCACACGCGATGTATCGTGTCGAGGACAAGACGCGATATGTTGCGTCCGCGTCCAGCCTGGGAGGCCGTTGTGCCCAACCGGTCCGAGTGGTCCGTCGGTGAGCCACAGAAACTCACGTTCGAGCGACCCGTCGAGCGGGTGCGCGTCCGGGTCTCGGGCGGCGCGGTGAACATCGTCGGCACCGACGCCGCGGGCCCGGCCAGACTCGAGGTCTCGGCGATCGACGGTCCACCGCTGCGCGTCACCCACGAGGACGGCACGCTGACGGTGGCGTACGAGGACCTCACCTGGCAGGGCATGTTCAAGTGGCTGGAAGGCGAGCGCCCGCACCGCAGCGTCGACCTCACGGTGGCCGTACCCGCGGACACCGCGGTGCGCATCGGCGTGGTGGGCGCCACCGCGGTCGTGTCCGGCATCGAGGGCGCCACCGAGGTGCGCGGTGTCACCGGTGACACGACACTGGTCGGCCTCGGCAGCAGCGTGCGGGCGGAGACGGTCTCCGGCAACGTGGAGGCCCAGGCGCTCACCGGCCGGTTGTCCTTCGCGTCCGTGTCCGGCAGCCTCACCGTGGTCGACAGCGGCGGCGGCGCGGTCCGCGCCGACTCGGTGAGCGGCGACGTCCTCGTGGACGTCGCCGTCCCCGACCCCGCGTCCGGCCCGCGCCCCGAAGCCGATCTGACGCTGACCACCGTCTCCGGTGACATCGCGATCCGGCTGCCGGATCCCACGGACGCGGTCGTCGACGCCGGCACCAAGGGTGGCGCCCTGTCCTGCGCGTTCGAGAACCTGCGGATCGACGGGCGTTGGGGAACCAGGCGCGTCACCGGAACACTCGGCTCCGGTCGCGGCAGCCTCAAGGCCGGTTCACTGTCGGGCGCGGTGGCGCTGCTGCGACGCCCACCCACCGACGACGGCCCCACTCCCCCGGCCGGCGCCGCCTCTCTGCGTAAGGACGTCTGACATGCCTCCTGTCTTCGCCCACGGCCGACTGCGCCTCTACCTGCTGAAGCTGCTCGACGAAGCCCCCCGCCACGGCTACGAGGTGATCCGGCTGCTGGAGGAGCGCTTCCAGGGCCTGTACGCGCCGTCCGCCGGCACGGTCTACCCCAGGTTGGCGAAACTCTCCGCCGAGGGGCTGGTCAGCCACACCACCGAGGGCGGACGCAAGGTGTACTCCATCACCGACGCCGGTCGTGCCGAACTCGCCGACCGCCGGGCCGAACTCGCCGAACTGGAGATGGAGATCCACGAGTCGTTGGCCGCGCTGGCCCGGGAGATCCGGGAGGACGTGCGCGGCACGGCCAGCGAGGTCCGCCGCGAGATGCGGGAGGCGGCGCGCCGTGCCCGGCACACCGAGAGCGGTGACCCGAAGCCCACCGGGGAGGCCCAGGAGGCCGGCGGGGCCGGGGCGTTCGGCGAAGGCGGGGCCTTCGGCGGCTCCTGGGGGGACACCGAGGCCTGGCGGCAGGCGAAGGAGGAGATGCGCCGCGCCAAGCACGAGTGGAAGGAGCAGGCGCGCCGCGCCAGGGCGGAGAGCCGCAGGGCCAAGGAGGACGCCGCGCAGGCCCGCCACCACGCGCAGCGGGAGGCCCAGGAGGAGGTGCGCCGCATCGCCCGCCAGGTGCAGGAGCAGGTCCAGTCGCACGCCCAGGCTGGCGACTGGCAGCGCGCGGTACGCGAGGGCATGGCGGAACTCAGCAAGGAGATGGGCGCGTTGGGCCGGCTCACCGGCCGGGCCGGAGTCTGGCAGCCGTACGGCTGCGCCGATCCCGAGACCGCCCCCGAGCAGTCGGCGGCGGAGGGCCGGCCGGGGGCGGAGGGCCAGCCGGGGGCGGAAAACCGCGGCACCGAGCAGGCGACAGCAGG
>NZ_BAAHCA010000800.1:0-2301 GCF_054776295.1 Streptomyces sparsus | reverse complement strand
TGGCGGTGCGCACCGCCACCGCCTGTCCGGCCCTGGTCACCACCGACACGACCCGCTCACCGCAGCGCACCGAGCCGCCCTTCCGCTCCAGGCGAGCGACCATGGCCGCGGTCAGCGCCCCGGCGCCGCCCACCGGCACGGGAAAGCCGTAGTGCTGCCCCAGCGCGGACATCAACCAGCCGAAGCCGCCGCTGCCCGCCGCCTCCGGGGGCAGGTCGGCGTGGAGCGCGTTTCCCGCGAGCAGCAGCCGGCCACCTTCGCCGTCGAACTCCTCCTCGCCCAGGCGACGCACCGGCAGCAGCAGGGTGCGGGCGAGGCGCAGGCCTCCCGCGGCACGCAGACCGAGTGCCAGCCGTGCCATCGGGCGCACCGGCGGGAACGGCGTGAACAGGGCCCGGACGATGTCCGGGCCGAGCCGCTCCCAGCTCCCGAACAGGTCCCGCCAGGCGTCACCGTCCCCCGGCGCGAAGGCCTCCAGCCCGGTGGCGGTGTCCTCGACGCGGCGTTCCAGCACCGCGCACCGGCCGTCGAGCAGGGGATGGGCCAGGACCCGCGGCGCGTGGCTCCACCGCAGCCCCTCCGCCGCCAGGTCCAGGCCGGCCAGGATCGGTGACGCGGCGGCCAGCGGATAGAACGCGCTGAACACGTCACTGACGTAGTCGGGGTGCGCGCCGCGGTCGCTGCGCACCGCGCCGCCCGGCTCCGGCTGCGCCTCCAGCACCTCGACCGACCAGCCCGCGTCGGCCAGCAGGTTCGCCGCGACCAGTCCGTTGGGGCCCGCACCGATGACCACTGCGTCGGGCATGGGAGTTCTCCTGTCCGCCGCGGACGCCCGCCGGAACCGGGGGGCGCCCGAGGTCAGTCGCGGGGGCGGTCAGCTCGCGGGCGTGGCCGCGCCGGACGCCGTGGGCCGGGCCGAGCGCTCCACGACCTCGGCCAACCGGGCGAGCATGGTGCGGTGACGCAACTGGGCGAGCGCGTCCACCGCGGTGTTGTGCAGCAGGCCGCCCGGCCCGCGCAGCGGGTGCTCGTCGAGGATGACCAGCGTCTCCTCACCCCACGGCCGGACCTCCAGCGCGATCCGGGCCGTGCCCAGCCAGCCGCTGTCGGCCTCCAGCTCCAGGCGGTACGGCGGCTCGTGACGCCGCACGATGGTGCGGCTGTGAGCCGACCACGGCCCGACCATCACCTCGTACTCGATCTCCGCACCGACCTGCGGCCAGTTCCCGTCCTTCTCCTCCGAGTCCGAGGTGCCCACGACCCACTCGCCGTAGCTCGAACCGTCGGACAGCACTGCCCACACGGCCTCGGGAGACGCGCGAACCAATCGGTGCCGTACTGCCATGGGGCCCTCCGCGGTGTCGAGACGATCGTTCTCCGTCCGGCGGGTGCCCCGCCGCGACGGGTTCATCCCCGAGGGCGGCAACCGCCCCCCTCGGGGACGGGGGCGGCGTCGCGGTCTGACCGGGCCGCGGAGGGGTACGCGTCCGCCCGTGGACAGCACCCGGACCGGCGGAGGAACCAGATGAGCGGACGCCTGCCCCTGCGCGGCCGGACCGCGGTCGTCACCGGGGCCGCACGCGGGATCGGGGAGGAGACGGCACGCCGCCTCGTCAGCCGGGGCGCCCGGGTGGCCCTGCTGGGGCTGGAGGAGGACCGGTTGCGGCGCCTCGCGGAGCAGCTGGGTGACAGCGCTGCGGCGGCCTGGGCCGTGGACGTCACCGACGACGCGGCGATGGGCGACACCGCGGCGCTCGTGCGGGACCGTCTCGGCCCCGCCTCGGTGGTGGTCGCCAACGCCGGGGTCGCCGCCGGGGGCTCACTGCTCGCCACCGACCCTCAGGTCTGGCGGCGGGTCGTCGACGTCAACCTGGTGGGCAGCGCGGTGACCGCCCGCACCTTTCTGCCCGACCTGCTCAGCACCCGCGGCTACCTCCTCCAGATCGCCTCCCTCGCCGGGCTGGCCCCCGCGCCCCTGATGACCGCCTACTGCGCCTCCAAGTCGGGTGTGGTCGCCTTCGCCCACGCGCTCCGCGCGGAGGTCCTGCACCTCGGCGTCGACGTGGGCGTCGCCTGTCTGAACTGGACCGACACGGACATGATCCGGGACGCCGACCGGCAGCCGGTGATGCGCGAAGTGCGGGACGCGATCCCGTGGCCGGCCGACCGGACCTGCCCGGTGGAGCGGGTCGCCGAGCGGCTGGTCCGCGGCATCGAACGACGGTCCGCCACCGTGTACGTGCCGCCCTGGCTGCGTGCCGCGAAGGTCGCGCGGGGGCTGGTGCCCGGTGCGGTGGCGCG
>NZ_BAAHCA010000799.1:0-2301 GCF_054776295.1 Streptomyces sparsus | reverse complement strand
CGCGGGAGCGGTCGCGGAGGCAGTGGCAGGGGGCGTCGCGGCGGGACGGGCGGCCGGCTGCCAGCCGGGGCCTCGCAGCAACCGCCCGGCCCGTTCGGACCAGCTTCCCGCCGCCCGCAGGTCCCGGCCGATCGCCACGTACTCGTGGGTGGCGACCCGCAGCGGGTTGTGGGTGTTGATGTTCTTGGTGAGGCCGTAGACGCACGGCTCGGTCTCGGGCGCGAACGAGCCGAAGACCCGGTCCCAGACGATGAGGATGCCGCCGAAGTTCCGGTCCAGGTAGCCGCCCTGCGAAGCGTGGTGCACCCGGTGGTGCGAAGGGGTGTTGAGCACGAACTCCAGGGGCCCGGGCAGCTTTCCGACCCGCTCGGTGTGGATCCAGAACTGGTACACCAGATTGACGGAGGAGCAGAACGCCAACGCCGCCGGATGCACGCCCAGCGCCACCAGCGGCAGGTAGAACGGCCAGACCGTCAACGAGGTCCAGGGCTGGCGCAGCGCGGTGGTGAGGTTGAACTTCCGGCTGGAGTGGTGCACCACGTGGCAGGCCCACAACATGCGGACGACGTGGTGGCCGCGGTGCGACCAGTAGTAGAAGAAGTCCTGGCCGAGCAGCATCAGCGGGATCGTCCACCACAGGACGGGCACCTCGAGCGGCGACAACTCGTAGACGGCCACGTAGACGGCGAGGATCGGGATCTTCCACAGGGCGTCGAACAGCAGGCTGCCCAGCCCCATGGTGATGCTGGTGGCCGCGTCCTTGGTCTCGTACCCGGCGGCGTCCTCGTCCGGGTGGAACCGGTAGCTCACCATCTCCACGACGGTGAGCAGGACGAAGGCCGGAATGGACCACAACACGACATCGGGAAGCGCAGTCGTCGGCATACCGGCACGGTAGAGGCGCCGGACGACCAGGGCTAGAGGCTGTTACCGACAAGTATGCGAGACGAGTCGTCAGCAACGGCCGCTTGTCCGTTCCGTCACCAAAGACCCGGTAAGGCCTCCGTCGCACCCCCGCCGGGCCGAACCACCGCGAGACGACGGGTGGGGCGGCCAGCCGCGGTGGCGCGCCCCGGGAAAACCGTTCAGATCGGGACAAAGACTCGGACGGATCGTCAACCCCGCACCCGGGCGGCGCACCTGACGGCCCGCCGGGAAGCGGCGCCCCGGCGAAGGGCGGGACGGCACCGTGCCGCCGAGGCTGTCAGTGACGGCCCGTATCCTCTGGGACCATGCTCGAAGACCAGACGGCAGCCGCCTCGCACATCCCCGCGCAGCAGGCCGCCCCCCACGCATGGCCCGCCGGGTATCCCGAGGGTTACGCGGTGGTGGACGTGGAGACCACCGGACTCGCCCGGGACGACCGGATCGTGTCCGCGGCCGTCTACCGTCTGGACGCGCGCGGAGACGTGGAGGACCACTGGTACTCCCCCGTCAACCCGCAACGCGACCCCGGACCCACCTGGATCCACGGACTCACCAGCGAGATGCTGGCGGACGCCCCACTGTTCGCGGACATCGCCGAGGAGTTCGCCGGACGGTTGGACGGCCGGGTGCTGGTCGCGCACAACGCCGTCTTCGACTGGACGATGATCGCCCGGGAGTACGCCCGCGCCACCCGCACACCGCCGGTGCGGCAGCGGCTGTGCACGATAGCGCTCGCCAAGGAACTGGACCTGCCGCTGCCGAACCACAAACTGGAGTCGCTCGCCGCGCACTACGGCGTCGTCCAGCAGCGGGCGCACCACGCCCTGGACGACGCCAGGGTGCTGGCGGAGGCGTTCCGGCCCAGTCTGCACCTGGCGGCCCGCGGCGGGGTCCGGCTGCCGCTGCTGGCCTGCCAGCCGCTCACCGAGTGGACGGACACCGCCCGCCCCGGCGGGTCCGGCGGGTCCGGTGGGTACGCCGCCCGCAGCTGGCGGCCGGCCCGGCGGCGTCCCGCCTGCCCCTACCCCAACCCCGGGCGCTACGAGCCGGGGGGCCCGCTGGTGCAGGGCATGCGGGTGGCGTTCTCCGGGGACACCTCCGTCGACCGCGAACTGCTGGAGGACCGCGCGGTCGAAGCCGGGCTGCACATCGCGGGCAGCGTCTCCCGGCTGACCAGCCTGCTGGTCACCAACGACCCGGAGTCGGCGACGGGCAAGGTGACGCGGGCGAAGACGTACGGCACCCCGGTGCTGGACGAGGCCGCCTTCACCCACCTGCTCCGGGACGTGACCCCCGCTCCGGAGGCCTGACCGCCGGTCGGAAGGACCGCACCGCCCGCCGCCGGCGCCCGTCCGGGGGCCCGGCCGGGGTCGG
>NZ_BAAHCA010000798.1:0-2303 GCF_054776295.1 Streptomyces sparsus | reverse complement strand
GCCCCGCCCGGCCCCCGCCACCCCCGACGCGCCGGACACCCGCCCACTGCTCCCCGAACCGCGCGACCTCACCGAACTGCCCGGCCCCTCCGCCCTGCCCGAGCTGACCGGCGCCTTCACCCGGTACGCCGAGCACGCCGAACGCGTGCTGCGCACCCTGCGGCACTCGGAGCCCCAACTCGCCCTGCCGGCGACGGAACTGCCGGGCCTCGCCCAGCTCGCCGGGCAGTACCTGCTGCGCGGCCAGCGACCCGAGGCGATCCGGATCGCCGTCACCCAGGGTCTGCCCGCCGAGGGCGTGCGCTGCCCGGCGGCCTTCGTCCGGCAACGGCTGCTGCGCTACCTGCCGCCCGTCCCCGCCTGGTCGCTGCCCGAGAAGCCCACACGGACGTCGGCCACGCCCCCTCGCCACGGGCCCGACGAGCCCCTGACCCGCCCCGACGGCCCGGCGGACCTCATCCGCCAGGGTCACGGCTGGCGCGCCGCCCTCCGCGTGGCAACCGACCAGCACCCCGGCCGACGCCCAAGCGGCACCACCTCCCTTGCGCGTCGGGCATCGGAGACCCAGACCACGACGTCTCCGTTGGAGTCCTGACAGGCCGTGTGCACACGGCTCTGCTGGCCCGTTGGCCAGGAGATGCGTCAGTCACCACGTCGCCGTCCGAGCATGATCACGCGTCGTGTTGCGACAATGGTCCGGTGGTCGAAATCTCCTCCGAACTACTGGCCCAGACGCTGAGTAGAGCCTGCGAGTCCTTCGCTTCTGGCGAGCTGGCCTACCTGGCCCTCACCTCGAAACCAGAACACCCGATCCGCGACCGCATGGCTTGGTCGCTGTACGAGGATCTTGCCGGATGCGTCACTGCGCGCGAATGGAGCGCTCATGGCAACCGGGACCGCACCGACCTCGCCGTTCTGGATGCCGAGAGCCACGAAGCTCTGGCTCTGGTGGAATTGAAAGCTGCCTACACGTTCGACTTCATGAGCGAAAGCCAGCCGTCCGTCAACAATTACGTGCGGCGTATAGCCGGGGATCTGGACAAGGCCCGTTTCGCTGCTGACCGTCGGACACGCGTCTTCGGTTTGTTGCTCCTGACCCATCCGACGAGCGTCCCTGTCCAGCGCACCTCGGTGGTCAAATACGGCCCTTCCATTGCTCGTTCCCTCCAGCGTCGGAGCGCGGCGGACCTAGCCGAAGCGGCACGGCAGATCGCAGGAAACCGCCTCGCGGCGATGGGCACAGTGACGGGCGGCACGATAGCCGCAGGGACAGCCTTCGGCATCGGGGTGGATATCGAGTATTTCTTCGTCGCACCGGAGTAGACGCCCCATAACCGGCAGAGGGCAACGCCCCTGACCTGCTCAACACTCGGCCACACCACAACCGCCGGGCAGCAACCGGGTTCTTACGGAAGAAGAACGCTTCCGGCCGCTGAGCGGCCCGGGCCCGGCCCGGGATCTAGGCTCGGAGGTGTGCGGTGCGCGTTCCGCGTACCGGGCGTCGGAACCGCGAAAGGAACCGTCCACCATGCGCCTCCCGCGCTCTCGCGCAGTGTCCGCCGCGCTCTGCGTGCTCACCCTGACCGTGGTCACCGCCGCGTGCGGCACCACGGACGGGGACGGCAGCGGCACCGACAAGGTGACCGCGCCGGACTCCGCGTCCGCCGCTCCCGGCGACGGCGAGCAGGAGGACGACGGCCAGGAGCCGGAAGGCGACGAGGCCGGCTCCGGCTCGGTACCGGAGGAGTTGGCGTTCACCGCATCGACGCTGGACGGCGAGGAATTCGACGGGGCGTCGCTGCACGGCAAGAACGCCGTGCTGTGGTTCTGGGCGCCCTGGTGCACGATCTGCGCGGCGGAGGCCCCGGCGATCAGGAAGACCGCCGAGCGGCACAGCGGCGACGTCACGTTCGTCGGCGTGGCCGGGAAGGGCGCGACGGACGAGATGAAGAAGTTCGTCGGCACCCACGACCTGGGCGACTTCACCCACACCGTGGACGCGGACGGCTCGCTGTGGTCGCGGTTCGGTGTGACCGCGCAGCCCGCGCTGGCCTTCGTCGACAAGACCGGCAAGGTCGACGTCGTCCCGGGCACGATGAGCGAGCAGGACCTCAACGCACGCGTCGGGAAGCTGACCGGCCGGTGAGTTCGGTCCCCTACGCGCTGGCGGTGACGGCCGGCATGCTGGCCGCCGTCAACCCCTGCGGTTTCGCGCTGCTGCCCGCGTACCTGGCGCTGTTCGTCGGCAGCGACGAGCGCGCCGGCCCCGGCGACACGGCGGACGGCCCGACGGCAGGCGATCC
>NZ_BAAHCA010000797.1:0-2304 GCF_054776295.1 Streptomyces sparsus | reverse complement strand
CCCGGCGCCGGGCCCGCGCCGCCGCGGTGCTGTTCGTGCTGCCCGCGCTGCTGCTGCTCGGTGCCCTCGTGGTGTACCCGGTGCTGTTCTCCGTCGGGCGCAGCCTCTTCGACGCCGGCGGTGACCGGTTCGTCGGCGTCGACAACTACACCGAGATGTTCCGCGACCCGGCCACGCTGAAGGCCGTCCGCAACAGCACGATCTGGGTGGTCGTCGCGCCCGTCCTGCTCACCGGGCTTGGACTGGTGCTCGCCGTGCTCACCGAGAAGGTGCGCTGGGCGACCGCCTTCAAGCTGCTGCTGTTCCTGCCGATGGCGGTGTCCTTCCTGGCCGCGGGCATCATCTTCCGGCTCGCCTACGAGCAGGACCCCGACCGCGGAGTGGTCAACGCGGTGATCGTCGGCGTGCACGACTCCTTCACCGACAGCTCCGCCTACCCCAAGGCCCGGGCCCGCGAGGAGCACGGGCTGAGCAGCACCGGGGACGGCGGCTACCGGACGAGCGCGACGGCGGCGCCGGGCGAGAGCGTCAGCCTCGGGTTCGTCGGCGTACCGCCGGCGGACGTGCCCGGGGAGGCGAAGCCCGCCGCGGGTGCGGCAGCCGAGCCGGCGGCCGAGGACGAGCTGCGCGGCACCGTCTACCTGGACTTCACCCCCGGCGGTGGCGGCACCGCCGGACAGGTCGACCCGGTGGAGAAGGGGCTGCCCGGCATGTCCGTCGAGGCGGTCCGCGACGGCGAGGTGGCCGGCCGGACCACCACCGCGGCGGACGGTTCGTTCCGCTTCGCCGGGCTGGCCGACGGCTCGTACACCCTGCGACTGCCCGCGGCGAACTTCGCGCCGCCCTACGAGGGGGTGTCCTGGCTGGGCCCGGCCCTGGTGACCCCGGCCATCATCGGCGCCTACCTGTGGATCTGGACGGGCTTCTCCATGGTCCTCATCGGCGCGGGCCTGGCGGCGCTGCCGCGAGACACGTTGGAGGCCGCCCGGATGGACGGCGCCAACGAGTGGCAGATCTTCCACCGCATCACCGTGCCGCTGCTCGCCCCGGTGCTGACGGTCGTGTTCGTGACGCTGGTGATCAACGTGATGAAGGTGTTCGACCTCGTCTACATCATCGCGCCCGGCCCGGTGCAGGAGGAGGCCAACGTGCTCGCCACCCAGATGTGGCTGGTCTCCTTCGGCGGCGGCAACAACCAGGGGCTGGGCAGCGCGCTCGCGGTGCTGCTGCTGGTCCTGGTGGTGCCCGCCATGATCTTCAACGTCCGACGCTTCCGCAGGAGCCAGTCATGAGCGGACCCGGCACCATCGAGGCCAAGCCCGCCCCGCAGCCCGCTCCGCCTCCCGGCACCGGGGTGGCCAGGACCACCGCCCCGCCGCGCCGGTCCCCGCTGAAGTGGCTGACCGGGCAGCTCAGTCGCGGCGTGGTCCAGGCGGTGCTGATCGTCGTCGGGCTGATCTGGATCACCCCGATCGCCGGGTTGTTCTTCTCCTCGATGCGCTCCGAGCAGGACAACGCGTCCGGCGGCTGGTGGACGGCGCTGACCGATCCGGGCCAACTGTCGCTGGAGAACTACACCGCGCTGTTCCGCGACTCCGACATCACCTCCTCGTTCTGGAACACGGTGATGATCTCGGTGCCGACCACCGTGCTGGTGGTCGGGATCGCCGCCCTGGCCGGATACGCGTTCGCCTGGCTGGAGTTCCCCGGCCGGGACGCGATCTTCCTGCTGGTGGTCGGGCTGCTGGTGGTGCCGGTGCAGATCGGGCTGCTGCCGGTCGCCAAACTGTTCGGCGCGATCGGGCTGTTCGGCACCATCCCTGGTGTGGTGCTCTTCCACGTCGCCTACGGCCTGCCGTTCGCGGTGTTCCTGCTCCGCAACTACTTCGCGGAGATCCCGCGCGAGATGCTGGAGGCCGCCCGCATGGACGGCGGCGGCGAGTGGCGCATCTTCAGCCGCCTGGTGCTGCCGCTCGGCCGGCCGGCGCTGGCCAGCCTGGCCATCTTCCAGTTCCTGTGGGTGTGGAACGACATGCTGGTCGCTCTGCTCTTCGCGGACAGCGACTCGCAGCCGCTCACGGTCGCCCTCCAGTCGGAGATGCGGCAGTTCGGCAGCAACATCGGCGTGCTGGCACCGGGCGCCTTCCTCTCCCTGGTCGTGCCGGTGGTCGTCTTCTTCGCCTTCCAGCGGCACTTCGTGCAGGGGGTGATGGCCGGCTCGGTGAAGTGACACACCGCCGGCCGCGCCGCGCGGCGTACCGGGAGGGCCGGCACCGAGCGCCACGGAGGGGGGCTCGGTGCCGG
>NZ_BAAHCA010000796.1:0-2308 GCF_054776295.1 Streptomyces sparsus | reverse complement strand
GCCCGGGCCGCCGGCGCCGAACCACCGGGCGGACGCGTCCTGCTGGGCCAGCCGCCGGAGCGCGGCCAGCGCGCTGTCGCCCAGCAGTGTGCCGATGACCGCGGCTTCGGCGATGTCCGTGGTGGAGGACATTCCGCCGACACCGGCCACGTCGGCCTCCGCGATCGACTCGGTCGCCGAGGCGTAGACGTCGAGCCGCTGCTCGAAGGCCGTGTATCCCAGCCTGCGCATCGAGGCCAGCGCCTCGACGAGTGCCAGCACGGACGGATCCGACTGCGTGACGGGCCAGCCGCGCCGCCGCACGAGTTCCGTCACCAGTTCGACCGCCGCACGGCGGTCGGGGTCGATCGCCTCCGCGCCGTCCGTCGCACCGCCGCCCTTCGCCGCAAGGGTGCGGCTGATGCTCGTCTGCACCACCCCCAGCGCCTTGTGCACCGGCCGCTCGGGATCGGCCACCGCCTGGACCACGTCCCGGACCGTACCGACCGAGACCTTGCCGACCTCGATGAGGGCGCGGATCAGCCGCAGCCTGCGCTCGTGCTCCGCCGTGTAGTCGGCCTGGTTGGGCAGGCTCAACTCCCCCGGCGGCAGGAGGCCTTCGCGGAGGTAGTACTTGATCGTGGGCACGGACACGCCGGTCCGGCTGCTCAGTTCACCGATGCGCATACCCCGATCCTGCCCTGCCCGGGCACGCCGGCGCGAAGCCCCCGCCCTTCCCGCACCCTTGCCCGCCCGCGCCTCGGCCTCACCGTCCTTGCCCGCCCGACTCCGCCGCGTCGCGGCCCCCGGCACCGCGACTACCGCACACAGGACCACCGGACTCCTTGTGCGTCACACTCCCCTCGTGGATAGTGGCTCTATCCACTACAGATACTTGCACTATCCATAGGGGGAATCCGTGCTGCTGTCCGACGCCTGGCGCCACTGGCACCGGCCACTCATGCTGCTGGCCGGTGCGATGGCCGTCACCTCGGTGATCTGCGCCCTGGGGCTGCTCCTCGACGACCGCACCCTCGTCGGCGCGCCGCTGTGGCTCAAGCCGTTCAAGTTCTCCGTGTCGTTCCTGATCTACGCGCTCTCCGCAGCCTGGCTGCACTCCCTGCTCAGCCGGGGACGCCGGATCGGCGGATACGCCGGAACGGTCATGACGGTGACCGCCTTCGGCGAGATCACGATCATCGTCGGACAGGCCGCACGCGGCCGGCGGAGCCACTTCAACGTCGAGACCACACTGGACAACCTGCTGTTCCAGGCGATGGGGCTCACCGTCGTGATCTTCTGGTGCGCGGTACTGGTGTTCGCCGTCCTGCTGGTACGGGAACGGCTCACCGACCGGGCCGCCGCCCTGGCGATCCGGTCCGGTCTGGTGCTCGCCGTGATCGGCATGGCGCTGGGCGGGCTGATGCTGCTGCCGGGGCAGGGCGACCTCGTCCCGAACGCCGCCGGTGCGCACAGTGTGGGCGTACCGGACGGCGGACCCGGACTGCCGGTGACCGGCTGGTCCACCACCGGCGGTGACCTGCGCGTCCCGCACTTCGTGGGCATGCACATGCTTCAGGCGCTGCCGCTGCTCGTGCCGGTCCTGGGCCTCGCCTCCCGGCGGGCACCCCGACTCGCCGAGCCGCAGGTGCGCTACGCCCTCGTCCGCACCGCTGCCGGCGCCGCGGCCGGGCTGATCGCCCTGCTCACCTGGCAGGCCATGCGCGGCCAGCCCCTGCTCGCCCCCGACACCCCCACCCTCGCCGGGTGGGCCGCACTGCTCCTCGCGACCTCGGTGGCCACCGTGCACGCCCTGCGCCGACGCCCGACCGGCGCCACCGCCCCCGTCGAGAAGGCCGGAGCCCGGTGATGCACTCGTTCCTCTTCCAACTGTCGTTCCTGCTGGCCGCCCCCGTCTGGACGCTGCTGATCCTCGCGCCCGGACACCGCCTGACGGAACGGGTCGCCGCGTCCGTGTGGCCGCTGGTCCCGCTGCTCGCCGTCTACCTGCTGCTCGCCGTGCAGGTGATGCCCCAGTTGTGGGCTGCGGTGAGCCGCCCGGACCTCGACGTCTTCCAGGCGCTGATCGCCCATCCGGCCGGAGCAGCGGCCCTCTGGGCGCAGGTGATCGCCTGGGACCTGTTCCTGGGCATGTGGATGTACCGCGAGGGCCGCGCCCGCGGAGTGCACCCGGTGGTGATGGGGCCGGTGCTGCTGCTGTCCGTCCTGCTCTCGCCGGTGGGCGTGGGCCTGTTCCTGCTCATCCGGGCGGGCCGCGAGCTCCGCACACCGCCGCCGGCCGCGCCGGTGACCGAGGTGCCGCCGGGCG
>NZ_BAAHCA010000795.1:0-2311 GCF_054776295.1 Streptomyces sparsus | reverse complement strand
CTCCGACCCGGCAGGTGCCCCCCGAGGGGGACCCGGCCGACGCCGCGACCGCGCTCCCGCAGGTCGGCGGCTGCGGTGACGGCTGCGGCTGCGCCGGCGAGGACGGCGACCCCTACACGGACCTGCCGGAGTGCGGGCTCGACCCGGACCTGGCCGATCTGCTCACCGACGCCGGGCTCGACCCGCTCCAGGTGGAGGACATCGCCCACCTCGCGATCGACGAGGACCTCGACGGCGGCGTGGACGTCACCACCGTCGCGACCGTGCCCGAACACGCCGTCGCCACCGGCGACTTCACCGCACGCCAGGCGGGCACCATCGCCGGGCTGCGCATCGCGGAGGCCGTTCTCTCCGTCGTCTGCACCGAGGAGTTCGAGGTCGAGCGGCACGTCGAGGACGGCGACCGCGTGGCCGCCGGCACCCGGCTGCTCACCGTCCGGGCCCGCACCCGCGACCTGCTCACCGGCGAGCGCAGCGCCCTCAACCTGCTGTGCCGGCTGTCCGGCATCGCCACCGCCACCCGCGCCTGGGCGGACGTGCTGGACGGCACCGGCGCGCGTGTGCGCGACACCCGCAAGACCACACCGGGCCTGCGCGGCCTGGAGAAGTACGCGGTGCGCTGCGGCGGGGGCCTCAACCACCGCTTCTCCCTGTCCGACGCGGCCCTGATCAAGGACAACCACGTCATCGCGGCAGGGGGCGTCGCCGCGGCCTTCAAGGCGGTCCGCGAGCAGTTCCCGGACGTGCCGATCGAGGTGGAGGTGGACCGCCTCGACCAGATCGAGCCGGTGCTCGCCGAGGGCGCCGACCTGCTGCTGCTCGACAACTTCAGCCCCGAGCAGACCGCGGAGGCGGTCCGACTGGTCGCCGGGCGGGCCCTGCTGGAGTCCTCCGGACGCCTCACCCTGGACAACGCCGCCGCGTACGCCGCGACCGGCGTCGACCACCTCGCCGTCGGTGCCCTCACCCACTCCGCACCGATCCTCGACATCGGCCTCGACCTGCGCGAGGAGACCGCGGAGCCCACCCGGGGCGCAGGCCCGGGCGGCGACGCCGACGACTCCGCCGCAGGCCGGGCCCCGAGCGACGAGGCGGTCTGACGATGCTGCTCACCATCGACGTCGGCAACACCCACACCGTGCTCGGCCTGTTCGACGGCGAGGACATCGTCGAGCACTGGCGCATCTCCACCGACGCGCGGCGCACCGCCGACGAACTGGCCGTGCTGCTCCAGGGCCTCATGGGCATGCACCCGCTGCTCGGCATGGAACTGGGCGAGGGCATCGACGGCATCGCGATCTGCTCCACGGTGCCGTCGGTACTGCACGAACTGCGTGAGGTCACCCGCCGCTACTACGGCGACATCCCGGCCGTGCTGGTCGAGCCCGGTGTGAAGACGGGGGTGCCGATCCTCATGGACAACCCCAAGGAGGTCGGCGCCGACCGCATCATCAACGCTGTCGCCGCCGTCGAGCTCTACGGCGGGCCGTGCATCGTCGTCGACTTCGGCACCGCCACCACCTTCGACGCGGTGTCCGCGCGTGGCGAGTACACCGGCGGTGTCATCGCGCCCGGCATCGAGATCTCGGTGGAGGCCCTCGGGGTGCGCGGCGCGCAACTGCGCAAGATCGAGCTGGCCCGGCCGCGCAGCGTCATCGGCAAGAACACCGTCGAGGCGATGCAGTCCGGCATTCTCTACGGCTTCGCCGGCCAGGTCGACGGCGTCACCGAGCGCATGGCCAAGGAACTGGCCGGACCGGACGGCGATCCCGACGACGTCACCGTCATCGCCACCGGCGGGCTGGCCCCCATGGTCCTGGGCGAGTCCTCGGTGATCGACGAGCACGAACCGTGGCTGACCCTGATCGGCCTCCGCCTCGTCTACGAACGCAACGTCTCCCGCACGTAGAGGCGTTGCCCGCCCCTCCCGTATCGCCTGCGCCTTGCGGTACCGCCCGGCCCGCACCGCGACGCCCGCACCGGGGTCAGTGGTGCGGGCGGGCGATCAGCCGGACGTCCGGCCCGGACCGCGCCACGTCCAGGAGTTCGCACCGCAGGATGTCGTCCATCGTCCCGATGCCGCCGCCCCCGAGCGCGCTCCTGCCGCGACCGAGCAGCGCGGGCGCGATGTAGGCGATGATCCGGTCGACCAGCCCGGCCGACACGAAGGACGCGGCCAACGTCGGCCCTCCCTCCAGGAACACCGCCCGCACCTCACGGCTGTGCAGCTCGCCCAGCAGCGCGGCCAGGTCCAGCCCGCGGCCGTGCTCGGCGCGCGGCAGCCGGACCACGGTGGCCGCCGTCCCCGCCA
>NZ_BAAHCA010000794.1:0-2313 GCF_054776295.1 Streptomyces sparsus | reverse complement strand
GGCCCGGCCGGGTCCTGCTCGCTGCCCTCGGCTGCCTGGTCCTCACCCTGCTGGCCGGCTGTGCCGTCGCCCGGCACGCCGGGCACCTCCTGGCCGGGCAGGCCCTGGTCGGGCGTCCCGGGCTCGTCACCGGTGCCCCGTTCGGCCGCGAGGTGGCGCACCACCTCGTCGCGTTCGTCGGCGAGCACATGGGCGAGCGATATGGCCCGCCGGCTGGTGTCCGCCCGGTCGACGAGGTCCTGGGACTCCGACACCGCGCGGGTGCCGGCCAGCACACCGGGGGCGCCTGCGGCCATCACGGCGGCGGCGCACAGCACCACGGAGACCAGGAGTCGGTTGCGCACCCGGGCACGGCGTCCCGGGGAACCGGTGCCGGCCTCCGGCTCGTGCTGCCCGCTGCCCCGAAGTCGCTTCTTGCCCACCCGTGCTCGCATTCTTGTCTCCGGCGTCCGGGGGGTTGCCCGGACGGCGACTCCAAACGTGTGCGGCAAGAGGTCAGAACGCCGCCCTGTTGACGGCAACCGACCATTCCAGTGCCGAATGAGTGCGGACGGCCTTCCTTTGCCGGGCCACTCGAAGGAGTGAACAACACTCCGGAGGACGTAAACAACTCCGGTGCGGAGGCCGGTGGATTCCCGCTGATCGAGGGGCTTGGAATCCCCTGCGGAGGCGTGGCAGGATGCCCGCCCGCAGCTTCACGGACTCCGCAATTCCGGTGGAACTCCGACGGATCGGCGGAGAACTCCACCGGGCCGGCCGAGAACCCGGCCGAACGGAGAAAAGACCCGCTCGGGGCCGGTTTCCGGACGGAACCGCGGGGGTCGCCGTCCGCCACGCCCCGCCCCCGGCCGAGTGCCACCGCTGGGGCAGACTGCCCGTATGCGTGTCGAAATGGTCAGCGAACCGGGCAGCCCGGACCGTGCGAACGAGGACTACGTGTCGGCGGCGGTACCCGCGTCGGGGCAGGGTGGCGCCCTGGTGCTGCTGGACGGGGTGACCCCGCCGCCGGGTCCGGACGGCTGCGTGCACGGAGTGCCCTGGTACACGGCCCGGTTGGGCGGCGCGCTGCTCGAACTGTCCGCCTCCCGACGGGACCTGACACTCGCCCAGTGCCTCGCGGACGCCGTCACGCGTACCTCCGAGGCCCATGTTTCAACCTGTGATCTTTCTCACCCGCGCACTCCGCAGGCAACCGTGGTCGCCGCCCGGTGGGAAGAGACGGCCGTCGAGTACCTGGTGCTGTCGGACTCGGCGCTGCTGCTCGAGTCGGTGGCCGGCGAGGTCGTGCCCGTGCTGGACCCTCGGCTCGACGAGCTGCTGCCCGCGTTCCGGGGCCTGCCCCTTGCCGAGCGGGTGGCGGGCGTCGAGGCACTGCGCAACGCGGAGGGCGGCTTCCACACCGCCGCGGCCGATCCGGCGGTGGTGGAACGAGCGGTGACCGGCAGCGTCCCCCGCGAGGAGGTGCGCGCGTTGCTCGCGCTCACGGACGGGGCGACGCGGTGGAGTGACGTCTTCGGGCTGGGCGACTGGCAGGCGCTGTTCACGGCGGTCCACAAGGAGGGCCCGCGCGCCCTGGTGTCCCGGGTGCGGTCGGCCGAGACGGCGGATCCGGACGGCACCGTCCATCCGCGCGGCAAGACCAGCGACGACGCCTCCGCGATCCTGGTCCACTTCTGAGCCGGTCCGCTGCGGCCCGTCCCCGCCCGTCGCGCGGGTGGGCCCCGGCCGGGCGGGTGTCCAGCCGCTCGCGCGGCCACCGGACACCTGCCCCCGCTCGCGGGCAGCGGCTCAGGGCTCGCGGGCCGGGGTGTTGAGCTGGTGCAGCAGCCGGGCGAGTTCGGCGATCTCGTCCCGGTCCCAGGCCGCGAGTTTGCGCATGTACCGCTCCCGGCGGGCCCGCCGCACGCAGGTGAAGCGTTCCCGTCCGACGGCCGTCAGCTCGACGAGGGAGGCGCGGCCGTCCTCCGGGTCGGGGCTGCGGGTGACCAGGCCGAGCGACTCCAGCCCGCGCAGCTGCCGGCTCATGGTGGCTTTGCCGACGCCGAAGTAGCCGGCCAGGTCGGTGGCGCGCTGCGGCCCGGCGTTCTCCAGCCGCTGCATCAACCCGTAGGCGGCGGGCTCCAGTTCGGGATGCACCGCACGCGCCATCTCACCGGAGGAGGCGCGGGCGCGGCGGAGGAAGACGGAGAGTTCCCGTTCGAGAGCCAACAGCTCAGGGCCGGGCGGGTGGGAGGCGGCTTCGCCGGGCGGGTGGGAGGCGGCCTCGCCGGGTGGGTGGGAGGCGGCCTCGCCGCCGGGGTGGGGCGTCGGCTG
>NZ_BAAHCA010000793.1:0-2315 GCF_054776295.1 Streptomyces sparsus | reverse complement strand
TGGAGCCGGGCGGGGCTCCTGGCGGGGGAGGACGCGCCCCGGGTCCGGGCCCGGACCCGGGGCGGTTCCGGTCCTGACCGGGCTGAACTCCGGCTCCGGGGCTGCCCTGCGACCCGGGGCGGGAACCGTCAGAGCTGGCGGGGGCCGTCCTCGAAGCCGTAGCCGCCCGGCTCGTGCGCGGTCCGCAGGCGGGGGAGCGCGTAGGGGTGCTTGTCGCGCAGCCAGGTGATCAGCGCCTCCCGTACCTCGCAGCGCAACGTCCAGATGTCGTCGCCGGTGCGGGCCGTCATCGACGCCCGGACCTCGATGGTGGACGGAGTGCTGTCGGTGACCACCAGGCTCCAGTTCCGGCCGTCCCAGGCGTCACTGGCCCGCACGACCTCCTCCGTCCTGGCGCGCAGCTCGTCGATGGGGGTGGTGTGGTCCAGGTGCAGGAAGACCGTGCCGGTCATCTGCGGGCCGCCCCGCGACCAGTTCTCGAACGGCTTGCTGGTGAAGTACGACACCGGCATGGTGATGCGCCGCTCGTCCCAGGTGAGCACCACCAGGTAGGAGACGGTGATCTCGTCCACCGTGCCCCACTCGCCGTCCACCACGACCGTGTCACCGATGCGGACCATGTCGCCGAACGCGATGGACAGGCCGGCGAAGAGGTTGCTGAGCGTGGACTGCGCCGCGATACCGGCGACGATGCCCAGCACACCGGCGGACGCCAGCATCGAGGTGCCGACCGTCTTCATCGCCGGGAACTGGAGCAGGACGGCGGCGACCGCGATCACCGTCACCACCGCCGTCACCAGCCGCTGGATCAGCGTCAGTTGGGTGCGCACCCGGCGCGCCTTGGCCGCGTCCTGCGCCACGCCGGCGTACCGGGAGGACACCGTCTCCGCTATGGCCGTGACCACCCGGAGCGCCAGCCACGCCGACGCGGCGATCATGATCGTCGTCAGCCACAGGGTCGCGGTCTCCCGGCCGTTCGTGGCCAGGTGGGTGCTGCCGAAGAAGCCCCGCACCAGGGCGACGAAGAACACCGCCTGCAGGGGCACCCGGCCGCGCCGCAGCAGCCCCCACATCGGGGTCTCGGGATGGCGCCGGTCGAGGCGGGCCAGCGTCCGGTCGACGCCCCAGGCGATAACCCAGGCGAGGACGAACGCACCACCGAAAACGATCAGTGGCCGCAGCACGTCTTCCATGATGGTCTTGACTCCTTGAGCGTATGGGGAAGTTCCGACCGTACCTGGCAGCATGGGGGCGAACCCGCCCCGGCCGAGTGGAGGCGGGACCTGCGAGAGAGAAGTGACACTGTGGCGACCGTTGTGCTGTTCCACTCCGCGTACGGGCCGCGGCCCGCGCTCGAAACCGCTGCTGAGCGGCTGCGGGCGGCAGGCCACGAGGTGCACACCCCGGACCTGTACGAGGGGCAGACCGCGGAGACGGTCGAGGACGGCATGAAGATCAAGGACCGGATCGGCCGTGACGAACTTCTCATGCGCGCCGTGACCGTCACCGCGCCGCTCAGCGAACGCGGCCTGGTCTACGCCGGTTTCTCGCTCGGTGGTTCCATCGCCCAGACGCTGGCCCTGGCGGACAGCAAGGCCCGCGGGCTGCTCCTGCTGCACGGCACCTCCGACATCGCCGAGGACGCCGCCGTGGACGACCTCCCCGTCCAGTTGCACGTCGCCGACCCCGACCCGTTCGAGCCGCACGACTGGCTCAACGCCTGGTACCTGCGCATGCGCAGGGCCGGCGCGGACGTCGAGGTGTACCGCTACCCCGGCGCCGGCCACCTCTACACCGACGAGAGCCTGCCCGACTTCGACGCCGAGGCCGCCGAGCAGACCTGGAAGACGGCACTGGGCTTCCTGGACTCCCTGGACTGACCCCGGACGGCACGGGCTTCCGGGTTGGGTCCGGGCAGCAGGGGCCCTGGTCGGCCAACCGGCGGCGGGGCTGAGGTCGGCGGGGGCGCACGCGTCCGGGCGGCGGCGTGGGTCTCAGGGGCGGGTGCACCTGCCGCTGCCGCCGCTCTGCGGGTAGCAGACGTACACCCGGTCCGCGGAGGAACGGCTCAGGTACCGGCCCACGCAGTCGTCCGGGTCGGTACGGCCCCGCTCGGCGCAGAAGCGCACGGCGTCCCTGCCGTCGGTGAACGGACCCGGCGCGTAGATCACCCAGTAGCCCGGGTTCAGCGAGGGGAACTCGTCGCTGCGCAGGACCTGCGCCTGGGGCACCTCGGCGCGGACCGCCGCCAGCCGCTGGTCGCGGGCCGCAGTTCCGCCGGCGACCGGCTCGGAGAACAGCTGGGCCACCCACGC
>NZ_BAAHCA010000792.1:0-2320 GCF_054776295.1 Streptomyces sparsus | reverse complement strand
GGTGCGCGAGGGTCGCGCACCCCGCCCGGCTCGGACCGTCCGGCTGGGACCGGTTCGTCCGGCTCGGGCTGGCTCGGCTCGGGCTGGTCCCCGGGCCCCGGGCTCAGTTGGTGAAGATGTTGCCCTGGTTCGCGCCGCGTGCGCCCTGGCCTCCCATGCCGAACTGGGCGCGGGCCCCCTGTCCGATCACGGCGCCCTGCGGCGGCAGCAGCTCGCTGGGCTGAACCAGGGCGAAGCCCTCGCCCATGAAGCTCAGCTCCCAGCCCTCCCCCGTCTGACCGCGTCGGCGCCACACCCCGGACGAACTCGTCTGGGCCTGCATCTGGACCCGCAGTGAGCTCGACCAGGCGACCACCGCGTCGGAGTCGGCGTTGGCGTACGCCTCCGGAGTGACCCGCATCATCAGCGGCTGGCCCGACGTCATCAGGGCGACCTTGCCCTGACCCGAGATGACCAGGTTGTACTTGCCCGACCCGGAGATGCCGTACTGGCTGTCGACGCTCACCACGTCGTAGTGCAGGTGCGAGTCGAGCGCCAGCACGTAGGCGCCGTCGACGGTGAGTCCCTGCTGGTCCACGTCGACGATGTGCACGGTCTGGGCCAGGTTGGCCAGGTAGACGGTGCCCTGGCCGGAGCAGCGCATCAGCTCCAGTCCCTCGCCGGTGGCCCGCCGGGCGCGGCGCTGCCCCCGGCTGCGGTACTCACCGTCGAACTCCAGGAGGCCCTGGTAGGCGACCATGCTGCCCTTGCGGGCGAGCACGTCCTCGTGACCGGTGAGGGCGACGCGCAGCATCTTGTCGTTCTGCAGCGTGTACCGGTCCTGGCTCTGGACCTCGGTGTACGCAAAAAGCGGGCTCTGCATGTGTTCGCTCCCCCTCAGCCGCGCGCCCGGAGGCGGTCGGTGCTGTCCTCGCTGGGCTGGACGACGACGAATCCCTGACCGGAGAAGCCGAGTTGGTAGGCCTCACCGCTGCCGCGGCCGATCATCGACGACGCCTTGAAGCTGCGCTTGCCCTTCATCCGCAGCCCGGTCGACCAGGCGACCAGGGCGTCCGGGTCCACGTACGTCTCGTCTGCGCCACGTCCGCAGTCCACCACGATCGGCGTGCCGCGGGACGTAAGGGCGACCCATCCGGTGCCCGACAGCTCCACGTTGAAGAGTCCCTGGCCGGCGAACTTCGCCATGCCCTTGACCCGTTGCACCCCCCACCGCAGGTGCGCGTCGAACGCGAGCACGTTGGTGCCGTTGACGGACAGGCTGTCCTCGGCGAGGTGCAGCACCACCACGTCGGCACCGTAGTCGGCGAGGTAGAGCAGCCCGTCGCCGTGGCAGCGCATCAGCGGAGCGCCCTCACCGGTGATCCACTGGGACGCCATCTGGCGCACCGCGGGCGGGTTGGGCTCGTACTGCACGAAGCCCTCGTAGGCGACCATCGACCCGGTCCGGGCGAAGAGGTCGTGGCCGCTCGCCATGGCCACCTTCAGCATGTTGCTGCCGTGGTTCTCCATGCGCGCGGCGGGCGGGGTCGGGGCGAAGCCCGAAATCGGCTGCTGGCTCATGCGGCGCCTCAGATCTCGTAGGGCTGGACGACGACGAAGTTGCCGGGAGCACCGCGGAACTGGAGGTTCACGCTCTCCCCGCTGTGCCCCGGATAGGCCTGCCTGCGCAGCCGTACCTGGCTGGAGACGATGGCCTGGGCGGCGGCCGACCAGGCGACGACCGCGTCGGCGTCGATGAAGGTGGTCGGCGTGACGGGCAGCACGACAGGCGTGCCGTGCGTCCGCACGATGACCGTCCCGGTGCCCTGGAACTGCATGGTGAACAGCGCCCCGCCGGGAATGCCGTGGCCTTCGATGCGGCGCACCTCGTGCTGGAGCGACTCGTCGAACGCCAGCACACGCTCAGCGGAGACGCACAGGGCGTCACCCTGGAGCTCGATCGGGTGCAGGTAGTCGGCGTCCTCGGCGAGGAACACCTGCCCGTTGCCGGTGCACCGCATGAGCTGCATCTCCTGGCCGGTGGCGTTGCCCACCACCCGGTTGCGGAACCCGGCGCTCTTGTACCCGAAGTCGACCTTGCCCTGGTACAGCACCATGCTGCCCTGGCGGGCGAGCACCGGCTGCGGGTCGACACCGAGGTCGACCCGGGCGAGCTGGGGGTTCTGCAACGTCCAACGCTGGCCGGTGGGGGCCTCCCGGTACTTCTCCAGCGTCACGCGCAGGCCCGCCCCGCCGCCCTGCGGCACACCGTGGCCGACCGGCCCGCCGCCCTGCCCGGGCATCGGCGGCTGCATACCGGGCGGGTGCATGCCGGGCGGCT
>NZ_BAAHCA010000791.1:0-2321 GCF_054776295.1 Streptomyces sparsus | reverse complement strand
CGGTGCCGACCAGCGCGACGGTGGCACCGGCGGCGCCCAGTGTCGTCGCCGCGTCCTTGCGGCCCAGCCGCCGGCCGGCGAGCGTGTGCCGACCCGACACCTCGGCGAGCAGCTCGGCGAGCACCTCCTCGTTGGTCCACTCCGGTCGCCAGCCCGCGGCGTGCAACCGGCTGCCGCTGACCACCCACGGGTACATGGTGTACGCGAGGTCCCCGGCCGGGGACGGGGTCAGGCCCAGCCGGTGCAGCCGGGACGCGGCGCCGAGCGCGACGGCGGAGGGCAGCTCCATCCGGCGGACCCCGGACAGCTCCTCGACCTCCTCCTGCTCCAGCCACCCGTCGCAGCCGACCACCATCTCCCCGTCCACCTTCTCCAGCGCGGCGAACTCCAGCGCGCTGACCAGGTCCTCGACGTGGCAGAACTGCCAGCAAGGGCGCGAACCGGCGACGACCAGCAGGCGCGGTGACTCGAAGTAGCGGGTCAGCGCGGTGTCGGTGCCGCCGACCAGCACGGCCGGGCGGACCACGGTGACGTTCAGGCCGGGGTGGGCGCGCGGCGCGCGTTCCGCCAGCCGCTCGATCTCCAGCAGGTCGGCGACACCGGTCGCCTCCGCGGTGGCCCGCAGCTCGGCGACCTCCGCGAGCGCCACGTCGTTGTCGGGCAGGGCGCCGAAGACCATGGCCGAGGTGCACAGCACCACCCGCTTCACACCGGCCGCCGCGGCGGCCGTCAGCACGGTCTGCGCGCCGCGCACGTTGTAGGCGGTGCGCGCCGCGGCGTCCGCGCCCAGATCGAGGTCGAGCGCGAGGTGCACCACGACGTCCACCGGCTCGCCGTCGCGGCGCAGCCGGTCGGCGATGACCGGGTCCCGCACGTCGAGCACGTGCCACTGGGCGTCCTCCAGCTCGCCCCGGCGTTCGTCGAGTGCGACCACCTCTCTGATCTCGGGGCTGTCGGCCAGTCTGCGGGCCAGCAGCGCACCGACCCCCGAGGCGGCACCGGTCACCGCCACGACGCGGCGGGCAGCGCCGTTTCGCGTTGCGCGAACGTTCGACTCCTGGGAACTCACCGGGCTTCTCCAGCGGTTGTTTCTGGTGCGGCATGCGCCAGCCCCCCATCCTGCCTGACTCGTGTCTAGGCTGGGGGGTACAGCCCCTCACAGGCCGCGCCGGCCGTAGCGCGCAGTCCATCCGTCACCCCAGAGATCCGAGGAAACCCGTGAGCGACACCCCATTCGGATTCGGCGTCCCGCCGGAGGAGCCGGAGGACGGCGACGAGGCGCGGAAGAAGCACGGCCAGGGCCAGGCGCCGTTCGGTTTCGGCGACGGCCAGGGCAGCGCCGACAACCCGTTGGCGGCGATGTTCGGCTCGCTCGGCGGAGGCGACCCGGCCGACCTCGGCGCCGCGTTCCAGCGGCTGGGGCAGATGCTGAGCTACGAGGGCGGCCCGGTCAACTGGGACATGGCCAAGGACATCGCCCGGCAGACGGTCGCCCAGGGCGCGCCCGACGGCTCGAAGGACGCCAGCGTCGGACCGCAGGAGCGGGCCGCCGTCGAGGAGGCCGTCCGACTCGCCGACCTGTGGCTGGACGGCGCGACCTCCCTGCCGTCGGGCTCCGGCTCCGCGGTGGCGTGGAGCCGGGCCGAGTGGGTCGAGGCGACGCTGCCGGTGTGGAAGGACCTGGTCGACCCGGTGGCCGAGCGGGTCGGTGCCGCGATGGGTGACGTGCTGCCGCAGGAGATGCAGGCCATGGCCGGCCCGCTGCTGGGCATGATGCGCTCCATGGGCGGCGCGATGTTCGGCACCCAGATCGGTCAGGCTGTGGGTGTGCTCGCCGGTGAGGTCGTCGGCTCCACCGACATCGGGCTGCCGCTGGGCCCGGCCGGCAAGGCCGCCCTGCTGCCCGTCAACATCGCCGCGTTCGGCTCCGGGCTGGGCGTGCCGCAGGAGGAGGTCCGCCTCTACCTCGCGCTGCGGGAGGCCGCCCACCAGCGGCTGTTCGCGCACGTGCCGTGGCTGCGCTCGCACCTGTTCGGCGCGGTCGAGGGATACGCGCGCGGCATCAAGGTCGACACCGAGAAGCTGGAGGACGTCGTCGGGCAACTCGACCCGGCCCGTCCGGAGGAGATCCAGGAGAAGCTCCAGCAGGGCCTGTTCCAGCCCGAGGACACCCCCGAGCAGAAAATCGCGCTGGCCCGGTTGGAGACGGCGCTGGCGCTGGTCGAGGGCTGGGTGGACGCCGTGGTGCACGCCGCCGCGCCGCCGCACCTGCCCTCCGCCGACGCCCTGCGGGAGACGCTGCGCCGGCGCCGTGCCTCGGG
>NZ_BAAHCA010000790.1:0-2321 GCF_054776295.1 Streptomyces sparsus | reverse complement strand
CGGCGTGGCGGCGTACCGACCGGTGCGGGGCACCGTGCGCCGCACCGCCAGGGACGGTCCCGTCCGTTCGCCGGCCCTGCACTGAACAGCGTCCGCTGCCCCCGACCGGGAGGACCGGTCGGGGGCAGCGGACGTGCGGGGTGCGGCCGGGCTCAGACGGCCCAGGCTGGTACGTCGGTGAGGGTCACCACGCAGGCTGTGCAGAGCCAGCCGGGGCCCTGCGAGATGAGCAGGACGTGGTCGCCCGGACCGACCTCGCGGGTGCGGACCAGGTGCTCCAGGGTGATGAAGACGTCCGCGCCGCCCACGTGGCCGACCGACTTGCCGAAGTCCCAGGCCGACCTCTCCATGGGCAGGCCGAGCGGCATCATGACGGAGTATTCGATCATCCGCCCGTCCATGTTGATCGGCACGACCTTCGCCAGGTCGGAGGCGTTCAACTCGGCGTCGACGAGCGCCTGGTGGATGACGGCGAGGTCGAAGACGCTCAGTCTCTCCAGCGTCTCCGACAGCGACATCTCCGTCTTGGTGAAGTTCTCGGCGCGTTCGGCCATGTCGGCCATCGAGCCCGCCCCGCCCCGCAGGATCAGCGGGCCGTCCCCGCGGTGCCACTTCTCCAGTGCCGGCAGGACCCCGGCGTGCAGGGACCGGACCTCGGCGAAGCCGCCCTCGGAGCTGAGCAGGACGGCCGCGCCGCCGTCACCGAGGAAGTAGGACTGGCCGTAGCCCGTCCAGCGGTCGATGTCCGGGGACGTGAAGTTCTCGCCGGTGGTCAGCAGCACGGCCTCCGCCTCGGCGACTCCCGTCATCTGCCCGATGGCGACCTCCAGGGTGCCCAGCATGCCGTTGCAGCCCTGCTGCAGGTAGAGGGCGGAGAGGCCTTCGAGTCCCAGTTCGCGCAGGATGTATCCCGGCGGGTAGGCGCCCTCCGGCCCCTGGTAGTGCACGGCGCTGTGGATGTGGCCCGCGATCTCGTCCGGTTCGATCTTGGAGCGCTCCAGGGCGGTCCTGGCGGCCGACACCGCCAGGTCCACCGCCGGCACATCCCCCGACACGTGCGTCCCGGTGAGGCCGTTGGCGTCCAGGACCTCCTGCTCCACACGCCCGTCGGCCACGGCCGCTTCCGCGCTCGCCCACTCGTGCAGAGCGACTCCCACGGAGTCGATATGGACGTTCTCTACCTTCATGTGAGGTGTCTCCAATGTGGTCCGGGACCGACGTCGGTCTAGGCGAGCAGTTGTTCCTTGATGTGCCGGGCCAGCGCGGTGGGCGTGGAGAACTCGAACGCCACACCGGGCGGCAGGCTGAGCCTGGTCGCGGTGTTCAGCGCATTGCGCAGGTTGAGCGAGGTCAGGGAGTCGAAACCGAGCCCCTTCAGGTCGGCGGTCGCGTCCACGGCGTCCGCCGAGGAGTGGCCGAGGGCGGTCGCGACGTGGTCGCGGACGAGGCCGACGAGCGCGGTGTCGCGCTCCTCGTCGGTCATCGCGGCCACGAGGTGTTTCAGCTCCGAGGCCTGGGCGGGGGTGTCCCGCGCCGCAGGGCGGGCCGGCGGCGGCAGGACGGAGCGCAGCAGGGCCGGGGCCTCCCCCGCTGAGGCGCGCTCCAGGAGGGCGCCGAGGTCCCACCGCGCCGCGACCGTGAGGCCGGGCCGGTTCCACGCCGCGTCGAGCAGTTGAAGCCCCTGCTCCGGGGGCAGTTCCCCGAGCCCCGGCAGGGCGAGGCCCGCCTTGCCGGAGGTGAACAGGTCGCGGCCCGCCCACACGCCCCACGCGACGGACGCCGCCGGGACGCCGTGTGCGCGGACCTCGTAGGCGAACGCGTCCAGGAAGGAGTTGGCCGCGGCGTAGTTGCCCTGCCCGGCGCCGCCGAGCACGCCGGCCACCGACGAGAACATGACGAACGCGGACAGTTCGGCGTCCCGGGTCGCCTCCCACAGGGCGAGCACCGCGTCCACCTTGGGTCGCAGCACCGCGCTGAGCCGTTCCGGCGTCAGCGACGGGAGCACGCCGTCGTCCAGCGCCCCCGCGGTGTGCACGACGGCCGTCAGCGGGCGATCGGCGGGCAACGCGCCGAGCACGTCGTCCAGTTGCTGCCGGTCGGTCACGTCGCAGGCGGCCACGGTGACCCGCGCCCCCAGTCCGGTCAGTTCAGACACGAGGTCTCCGGCGCCGGGGGCTTCGGCGCCGCGGCGGCTGAGCAGCAGCAGGTCGCGGGCGCCGTGCTCCACGACCAGGTGGCGGGAGACCGCGGCGCCGAGCAGGCCCGTGCCGCCGGTGACCAGTACCGTTCCGCCGGTCCCCGCGGGCAGCGGCACGCCGCTG
>NZ_BAAHCA010000789.1:0-2323 GCF_054776295.1 Streptomyces sparsus | reverse complement strand
ACGCCACCGCCGGCGCGCCACCTGTCGCCACGTCAACCGGTGAGCCATGCCGGCACCGCAGGCCCGTGCCGTCGCCGTGCCGTTGCCGGCGCGGCCCGTTCCTGGCGGTCGCACCGGTGCCGCCGGGCGCTTCGCCACCACCCCGTCCCTCACAATCCGTTGGCCGTGTCCCACTCAAGGAGAGACGCCGGATGTCCGCACAGTTCTTCCTTCCCGATCCCGAGGGCCTGGTGCCCAGCACCGAGGGCTACTTCGGGGCGTTCGGCGGCAGGTTCATCCCGGAGGCGCTCGTCGCCGCCGTGGAGGAGGTCGCCGCCGAGTACGACAAGGCGAAGGCCGACCCCGCCTTCGCCGCCGAACTCGACGACCTGCTCGTCAACTACACCGGTCGCCCCAGCGCCCTGACCGAGGTGCCGCGGTTCGCCGAACACGCCGGAGGCGCCCGGGTCTTCCTCAAGCGCGAGGACCTGAACCACACCGGTTCTCACAAGATCAACAACGTGCTCGGGCAGGCGCTGCTGACCCGCCGGATGGGCAAGACCCGCGTCATCGCCGAGACCGGTGCCGGCCAGCACGGCGTGGCGACCGCCACGGCCTGCGCCCTGTTCGGTCTCGACTGCACCATCTACATGGGGGAGATCGACACCGAGCGGCAGGCGCTCAACGTCGCCCGGATGCGCATGCTGGGCGCCGAGGTGGTGCCCGTCAGCTCCGGAAGCCGCACCCTGAAGGACGCCATCAACGAGGCGTTCCGCGACTGGGTGGCCAACGTGGACCGCACCCACTACCTGTTCGGCACCGTCGCCGGACCGCACCCGTTCCCCGCGATGGTCCGCGACTTCCACCGGGTGATCGGCGTGGAGGCGCGCCGGCAGGTCCTGGAGCGCGCCGGCCGGCTGCCGGACGCCGTGGTGGCCTGTGTCGGCGGCGGCTCCAACGCCATCGGGCTCTTCCACGCCTTCCTGCCCGACACGGAGGTCCGGCTGATCGGCCTGGAGGCCGCCGGCCGGGGGGTCGAGTCCGGTGAGCACGCGGCGACGCTCACCGTCGGTGAGCCCGGCATCCTGCACGGATCCCGCTCCTACGTGCTCCAGGACGACGAGGGCCAGATCACCGAGCCGTACTCGATCTCGGCCGGTCTGGACTACCCGGGCATCGGCCCCGAGCACGCCTACCTCAAGGACGCCGGCCGCGCCGAGTACCGGCCGATCACCGACGACCAGGCGATGCGGGCCCTGCGCCTGCTCTCGCAGACCGAGGGAATCATCCCCGCCATCGAGAGCGCGCACGCCCTGGCGGGCGCGCTCGACCTGGGCCGGGAGCTGGGCAGCGAGGGACTGGTTGTGGTCAACCTGTCCGGGCGCGGCGACAAGGACATGGACACGGCCGCCCGCTACTTCGGGCTCTACGACGGGGAGTCCCAGCGATGACCGAGAACACCGGAAACCTGGCGCTGCTGAACTCGGTCCTGGAACGGGCCAAGCAGGAGAACCGGGCCGCGCTCGTCGGTTACCTGCCGGCCGGGTTCCCCACGGTGGACGGCGGCATCGCGGCGTGCACGGCGCTGCTGGAGGGCGGCTGCGACATCGTCGAGGTCGGCCTGCCGCACAGCGACCCGGTGCTGGACGGCCCCGTCATCCAGACCGCGGACGACATCGCGCTGCGCGGCGGCGTCCGGATCGCCGACGTGCTGCGCACCGTGCGGGAGGCGCACGCGGCGAGCGGTGCGCCGGTGCTGTGCATGACCTACTGGAACCCGGTCGACCGCTACGGCGTCGAGCGGTTCGCCGCCGAACTGGCGGCGGCGGGCGGGGCCGGCTGCATTCTGCCCGACCTGCCCGTGGAGGAGTCCGACGTCTGGCGCAAGGCCGCCGAGCAGCACGGTCTGGCGACCGTCTTCGTGGTCGCGCCCAGCAGCCGCGACCACCGGCTCGCCACGATCACCGCGGCCGGCAGCGGCTTCGTGTACGCGGCGTCGCTGATGGGCGTCACCGGCACCCGCGACTCCGTCGGCCAGGAGGCCCGGGAGCTGGTGGGCCGGACCCGTGCGGTGACGGAGCTGCCGGTGTGCGTCGGCCTGGGGGTCTCCAACCCGGCGCAGGCCGCGCAGGTGGCCGAGTTCGCCGACGGGGTGATCGTCGGTTCGGCCTTCGTGAAGAAGCTGCTGGAGCACGGCGACGACCTGCCGTCCGGACTGGCCGCGGTCCGGGAGCTGGCCGGGGAGCTGGCGCAGGGCGTGCGCCGCGGCTGAGACGCCCCCGGCGCACTCCCGGCGCTGACGTCGACCGGACCGGGGCCGCGTCGGAGCCGGTGCAACCCGGGC
>NZ_BAAHCA010000788.1:0-2332 GCF_054776295.1 Streptomyces sparsus | reverse complement strand
CGCCGCCCGTGCCGAGCCGCCCGGCCGGGCCCGCCGATCGTGCCGACCGTCCGGGGCGCCGCCCGCGCCCGTCCTCCGTGCCCGACAGAACCGCTGGAGACCCTCACATGCCTGAGCCCACGGCGATCCGCTGGGATCGCGACGCCGACGACGTCGTCACCCTCACCCTCGACGACCCCGACCAGTCCGCCAACACCATGAACGAGGCCTTCCGCGCCTCGCTGACCGCGGTCGCGGACCGGCTGGAGGCCGAGCGGGACTCGGTGCGGGGCGTCATCGTCACCTCGGCGAAGAAGACCTTCTTCGCCGGCGGGGACCTCCGGCTGATGATCAGGGCGACGCCGGAGGACGCCGAGCAGGTGTTCCAGGCCGGCATGCGGATCAAGCGCGACCTGCGCCGCATCGAGACGCTCGGCAGGCCGGTGGTGGCCGCGATCAACGGGGCCGCGCTCGGCGGCGGCCTGGAGATCGCCCTCGCCTGCCACCACCGCGTGGCGCTGGACGCCGCCGGTTCACGGATCGGGCTGCCGGAGTCCACCCTCGGCCTGCTGCCGGCCGGCGGCGGCGTCACCCGGACGGTTCGACTGCTCGGCATCACCGACGCCCTGCTGAACGTGCTGCTCCAGGGTCAGCGGTACACCCCCGAGCGGGCCAGGGAGAAGGGCCTGGTGCACGAGGTGGCCGGCAGCGAGGAGGAGATGCTCGCGCGTGCCCGGGCGTTCATCGACACCCACCCGGAGGCCCGGCAGCCGTGGGACACCGAGGGCTACCGCATCCCGGGCGGCACCCCCTCCCATCCGAAGCTGGCCGCGAACCTCCCGGCGTTCCCCGCCAACCTCAGCAAGCAGACCGGCGGCGCTCCCTACCCCGCGCAGCGCAACATCCTGGCCGCGGCCGTCGAGGGCGCCCAGGTGGACTTCGCGAACGCCGAGGTCATCGAGGCCCGCTACTTCGTGGAGCTGGTCACCGGCCAGATCTCGAAGAACATGATCCAGGCCTTCTTCTTCGACCTCCAGGCCGTCAACTCCGGGGTGAGCCGGCCGGTCGGCCCCGAGCCGCGCACGGTCCGCAAGGTGGCCGTGCTGGGCGCCGGCATGATGGGCGCGGGCATCGCCTACGCGTGTGCCAGGGCCGGGATCGACGTGGTGCTCAAGGACGTGTCCGAGGAGGCCGCCGAGAAGGGCAGGGCCTACTCCGCCGGGTTGCTGGACGCGGCCCTCGCCAAGGGCCGCACCACGGAGGCGAAGCGCGACGCGCTCCTCGCCCGCATCACCGCGACGGCCGATCCGGCGCGGCTGGCCGGCTGCGACGCGGTGATCGAGGCGGTGTTCGAGGACCCGGCACTCAAGCACAAGGTCTTCCAGGAGGTGCAGGACGTCGTCGCCCCCGACGCGCTGCTCTGCTCCAACACCTCCACGCTGCCGATCGGCGTGCTCGCCGAAGGCGTGGCGCGCCCGGAGGACTTCGTCGGCCTGCACTTCTTCTCGCCGGTCGACAGGATGCCCCTGGTCGAGATCGTGCGGGGCGCCGTCACCGGTGACGAGGCACTGGCCCGGGCCTTCGACCTGGTCCGGCAGATCAACAAGACGCCGATCGTGGTGAACGACTCCCGGGGCTTCTTCACCTCCCGGGTGATCGGCCAGTTCCTCAACGAGGGCATCGCGATGGTGGGGGAGGGCGTGGAGCCGGCCTCGGTGGAGCAGGCCGCCGCCCAGGCCGGCTACCCGGCGAAGGTGCTGTCGCTGATGGACGAGCTGACGCTCACCCTGCCGCGCCGGATCCGGGACGAGACCCGGCGGGCGCTGGAGGCCGAGGGCGTGGAGTGGCCCGGGCACCCGGCGGACGCCGTGGTGGACCGGATGATCGACGAGTTCGGGCGCCCGGGGCGCAGCGCGGGGGCGGGCTTCTACGAGTACGAGGACGGCCGCCGCACCCGGCTGTGGCCGGGCCTGCGTGAGCACTTCACCCGCCCGGACGCGGACGTGCCGTTCGAGGACATGAAGGAGCGCATGCTCTTCGCGGAGGCGCTGGACAGTGTGCGGTGCCTTGAGGAGGGCGTGCTGACCTCCGTCGCGGACGCCAACATCGGCTCGCTCATGGGCATCGGTTTCCCGCCCTGGACCGGCGGCGTGCTCCAGTACGTCAACGGCTACCCCGGGGGTCTGCCCGGCTTCGTCGCCCGCGCCGAGGAGCTGCGGGAGCGCTACGGCGACCGCTTCGCGCCGCCCGCGCTCCTGCGGGAGAAGGCCGACCGGGGCGAGACCTTCACCGACGGCTGAACCGACCGGGGCCGACAGGCGCCCGGGGCCGAGGGCGCCGGGGCCGGGGCCCG
>NZ_BAAHCA010000787.1:0-2335 GCF_054776295.1 Streptomyces sparsus | reverse complement strand
CTCCGGGCGCTCCCCGAAGGCGACCGGGCCGAGTGACGTCGCCACCACCCGGTCCAGCAGCACCGCCGAGTCGCACCCGCGCGGCGGACGGCCCTGCTCCAGTTCGGTGATCAGCCGCGCCACCGCCCTCCGGTGGCGCCCGAACGCGTACCCCGACACGAACCGGCCCCGGGCCGCCTGGCCCGCCAGGGCCGTCACCGAGGGCACGTCCAGGACCAGCAGGTGCAGCGCCAGACCGCGCAACCGGGTGTCCCGGGCGAGCCAGCGCCGCACCCAGGACAGCGAGCCGCAGTCGTGCACCAGCACGCTGCCCCCGCCGCGCAGCGCGCGCCACAGCCGCCAGTAGTGCGTCAGCCGCACCAGCGGCCGGTAGAGGGCGTAGGGCGTGCCCGGCGGCAACCGCCGCGCCCAGCACTCCCTGGCGTCCTGCGAGTCGATCCGGACCACGTCGGCACTGCCACCGCTCATCCGGCGCATCAGGGTGGACTTGCCGCTGCCGGGCAGCCCGGACACCACCACCCGGTCGCCGGCCGGCCAGGCCAGCGCGCCCGGGCCGCTGACCGCCCTCCCCCGCAGGTCCAGCACCCGTGGCGGATCGTTCCCCGGTGGCGAGGCGCCCTGTTGCCCGTCCTGGGCCCGCCTCTCCGACCGGTGCGGCGGTGCCTCTCCCGACTGCTGCGGGACGAGCGGGCACACCGTGCCCACCGTCTCGTAACGGATCATTCCGTTCCCCTCCCGATGACGTAACGCTTCCCCCGCACGCGCCCGGTCCTCGCCGGGTCGTCGACGCATCTCTTCCCCGTCCCCGACCGACGTGACCGCTCCGGGCTCCCCGCGGAGCGGGCCCCCATGTCATGATGAGGCCGCAAACTGCATATCGGCCGCTTGAACCAGCGCGGGAGAGTTCCCACATCCTCGGGTCTTGAGGGTGCGGGGCGCCGAAGGAGCAAGTCCTCCCTTGAATCTCTCAGGCCCCGTACCGCGCAGGCGAGGCAGATCTGAAAAGCGGGCCGGTCCGTCCGGTCCCACCCAAGGTGCAAGTCAGGGCCCGAACGGGCCTGTGGCGAACCTCTCAGGTTCCGATGACAGATGGGGAGGACATGTCCGCCCCTGCCTGGGAGCCCCTGATGCCACAAGCCCATGACCCCCGCCGTACCGCCCTGGACGCGGTGCACCGTGCCCTCGGCGCCACGATGACCGACTTCGCCGGCTGGGACATGCCGCTGCGCTACGGCAGCGAGCGCGACGAGCACCTCGCGGTCCGCACCCGCGCCGGCCTCTTCGACCTCTCCCACATGGGCGAGATCACCGTCACCGGCCCGCAGGCCGGTGAGCTGCTGGACCACGCGCTGGTCGGCAACCTCTCCGCACTCGCCGAGGGCCGCGCCCGCTACACGATGATCTGCGACGAGCGCGGCGGCATCCTCGACGACCTGATCGTCTACCGGCTCGCGGACCGGCAGCCGTCCGGCCACCGCGAGTACCTCGTCGTCGCCAACGCCGGCAACGCCCAGGTGGTGCTGGACGCGCTGACCGACCGGCAGGCCGGCTTCGACGCGGCCGTCCGTGACGACCGGGACGCCTACGCGCTGCTCGCCGTCCAGGGCCCGGAGGCCGCCGGTGTGCTCAAGGGGCTCACCGACGCCGACCTCGACGGCCTCAAGTACTACGCGGGCCTGCCCGGTGCGGTCGCCGGTGTCAGCGCGCTGATCGCCCGCACCGGCTACACCGGCGAGGACGGCTTCGAGCTGTTCGTCGCCGCGGACGACGCCGAGCAGCTGTGGAACGCGCTGTCGGAGGCGGGCCGGGACGCCGGCCTGGTGCCGTGCGGCCTGTCCTGCCGGGACACGCTGCGGCTGGAGGCCGGCATGCCGCTCTACGGCAACGAGCTGACCCGCGAGACGACGCCGTTCGACGCCGGTCTGGGCCGGGTCGTGAAGTTCGAGAAGACGACCAACGGCGGCCGGTTCGTCGGCCGGGAGCCGCTGGAGGCCGCCGCCGAGCGGGCCGAGACCGCACCGCCGCGCAAGCTGGTCGGTCTGATCGCCGAGGGCCGCCGCGTCCCGCGGTCCGGTTACCAGGTGGTCGACGCGGACGGCACCGTGATCGGCCGGGTCACCTCAGGAGCCCCCTCCCCCACGCTGGGCAAGCCGATCGCAATGGCCTACGTGGACGCCGAGCACGCCGCCCCGGGCACCCCGGGCGTGGCCGTGGACATCCGCGGCAGCCACGAGCCCTACGAGGTCGTCGCGCTGCCGTTCTACAAGCGCGAGCGCTGACACCATCCGCACGCGCGGGGCGCCGGCCCGCTCGCGCGGGGCGCGCCCGCCCGCAC
>NZ_BAAHCA010000786.1:0-2342 GCF_054776295.1 Streptomyces sparsus | reverse complement strand
CGCCGCCGACCGTGGACACGAGCGTGCGGCCGGCCAGCATCAGCACCGCCCCGGGGGCGTCGGGCCGCTCCTGCTCGAGGGCGGTCCGCACCGCGGTGAAGCCGCGCTGCATGTTGCTGCCGTGGTCCGCGTCGCCGATGGCCGAGTCCAACTCGGTCAGCCGGTCCGACTCGCGGCTCACCGCGGTCGCGGCGGCGTTCAGCCACCGCTGGAAGAAGTCGGCGTCCATCTCCACCCGTTCACTCCTCATCCGGCGCTCAGGCGCCCCAGCGCAGCCCGGCCGTGCGGACCGGCGCGTCCCACAGCCGCAGCATCGACTCGTCCGCTTCGCACAACGTCACCGAGCAACCCGCCATGTCCAGCGCCGTGACGTAGTTGCCGACGAGCGTACGGGCCACCGGCACGCCGCGCGCGGTGAGCACGCGCTGCACCTCGGCGTTGAACCCGTACAGCTCCAGCAGCGGGGTGCCGCCCATGCCGTTCACCAGCGCCAGCACCGGGCCGCTCGGCCGCAGGTCCTCCAGCAGCGCCTCCACGGTCGCGTCGGCGATCTCGCCGGAGGTCATCATGCCGCGCCGCTCGCGTCCCGGCTCACCGTGGATGCCGATGCCCAGCTCCAGCTCGCCCGGCGGCAGATCGAAGGTCGGGCCGCCCTTCGCCGGGGTGCTGCACGCGCTGAGCGCCACGCCGAAACTGCGGCAGGCCCCCGACACCCGGCGGGCGATCGCCTCGACCTCCTCCAGCGGTGCGCCCTCCTCGGCTGCGGCGCCGGCGATCTTCTCCACGAACAGCGTGCCGCCGGTGCCGCGGCGGCCCGCCGTGTACAGGCTGTCGGTGACGGCGACGTCGTCCTCCACCAGCACCCGCGCGACCTGCACGCCCTCGTCCTCGGCGAGTTCCGCCGCCATGTCGAAGTTGAGCACGTCGCCGGTGTAGTTCTTCACGATGAACAGCACACCGCGCCCGCTGTCCACCGCGGCGGCGGCCCGGGCCATCTGGTCGGGCACCGGTGACGTGAAGACCTCGCCGGCGCACGCCGCGTCGAGCATGCCCGGTCCGACGAACCCGCTGTGCAGCGGCTCGTGCCCGGAACCGCCGCCGGAGACCAGCCCCACCTTGTCGATCACCGGCGCGTCGCGTCGCACGACCAACCGGTGCTCGACGTCGACGGCCAGTTCGGGGTGGGCCGCGGCCATGCCGCGCAGCGCGTCGGCCACCACGCTCTCCGGTACGTTGATCAGTTGTTTCATCGCAGGCTCCCGTTCTGATCGTCACCGACATCTGCCACTGTCGCAGCTCAGCGGCCCGGACGGAACGACCCCGCGCCCGGCGCCGCGCGGGGCGGACCGGCCCGTGCGGCACGTTCCGGGCGGTTCCTGTCGCGAGCCCCGCCCGGGGTGAGGGGGCCCACGGCATACCCACCCCGGCTGCGGGCGGCCATACTGGACGCGCCGGGGGAGAACGGGAGCAACGACGGGGGACAGGGCTCGATGGCGGACACCAGGCTGATCCAGGGCCGGTACCAGCTGCTCGAGGTGATAGGGCGCGGCGGCATGGGCGAGGTGTGGCGGGCCCGCGACGAGGCGCTCGGCCGCCGGGTCGCCGTCAAGTGCCTCAAACCGCTGGGGCCGCAGACCGATCCGGCCGCCGCCCGGCTGGCCAGGGAACGCTTCCGCCGGGAGGCGAGGGTGGCCGCCGGGCTCCAGCACCGCGGCATCACCGTGGTGCACGACTTCGGGGAGCACGAGGGCGGGCTCTACCTCGTGATGGAGCTGCTCGACGGCTCCGACCTCAGCCGGCTGCTGGCCGACCACAGGCAGCGGCGGCTGTCCGTCGAGGAGGTGCTCGACATCGCGGGCCAGGTGGCGCACGCCCTGGCCTACACCCACCAGCAGGGCATCGTGCACCGGGATCTCAAGCCGGCCAACGTGGTCCGGCTCCCGGACGGCACGGTGAAGATCTGCGACTTTGGCATCGCCCGGCTAGGCCACGACGCGGGGCTCACGGCCAAGCTGACCAGTACCGGCATCGCCATGGGAACCCCGCACTACATGTCGCCCGAGCAGATCGCCGGCACCGGCGTCGACCACCGCAGCGACCTCTACTCGTTCGGCTGCGTGCTGCACGAACTGGCCACCGGCGCACCGCCGTTCGACCTCGACGACGCCTGGTCGGTACTGGTCGGCCACCGGGACACGCCGCCGCAGCCGCTGCGGACGCTGCGCGGCGACCTGCCCGCCGCCCTGGAGGACGTCGTCCTGGACCTGCTGGCCAAGGACCCCGAGGACCGGCCCCGCGACGCGACCGAGCTGGCCCGCCGCCTCGCCGCCATCCGGCCGGCG
>NZ_BAAHCA010000785.1:0-2342 GCF_054776295.1 Streptomyces sparsus | reverse complement strand
GTACCCGCCGGGAGCCGGCCCGCGGACGGCCCGGTGCGCGCGGGCGCGGCCCGGCGGTCCACGGCGCTGTCCGGGCCACCTGCCAGAATGCGGGGCGTGACCGCAACAACTGTGTCCATCGAAGCCAGGATCGCCCAGGAACTCGACGTTCAGGAGTGGCAGGTCAAGGCCGCCGTCGACCTGCTCGACAGCGGCTCGACCGTGCCGTTCGTCGCCCGCTACCGCAAGGAGGCCACCGGCACCCTCGACGACGCCCAGCTGCGTGCACTGGAGGAGCGGCTGCGCTACCTGCGGGAGTTGGAGGAGCGACGGGCCGCGATCCTGGAGTCGGTACGCGGCCAGGGCAAGCTGGACGAGGCGCTGGAGGCGAGGATCCGGGCGGCGGACTCCAAGGCCCGCCTGGAGGACGTCTACCTGCCGTTCAAGCCCAAGCGGCGCACCAAGGCGCAGATCGCCCGTGAGGCCGGTCTGGAGCCGCTGGCCGACGCGCTGCTGTCCGACCCCGGTACCGACCCGAACGCGGCGGCCGCCGCCTACGTGGACGCCGAACGCGGCGTCGCCGACGTGCCGGCGGCCCTGGAGGGCGCGCGGGCCGTGCTGACCGAGCGGTTCGGCGAGGACGCCGACCTCATCGGGGAACTGCGCGAACGCATGTGGCGGCGCGGCCGGCTGGTGGCGCGGGTGCGCGAGGGCAGGGAGGAGCAGGGCGCCAAGTTCGCCGACTACTTCGCGTTCTCCGAGACGTTCACCACGCTGCCCTCGCACCGGGTGCTGGCGAAGCTGCGCGGCGAGGAGGAAGAGGTGCTCGACCTCCGCCTGGAGCCCGAGCCCGACGACGAGGAGCGGCCCGGCCCGTCCGACTACGAGCGCGCGGTGGCCAGGCGGTTCGGCGTCGAGGACCGGGGCCGGCCGGCGGACCGCTGGCTGGCCGAGACGGTGCGCTGGGCCTGGCGGACCCGCATCCTGGTCCACCTGGGCATCGACCTGCGGCTGCGGCTGCGGCAGTCCGCCGAAGACGACGCGGTCGCGGTGTTCGCCTCCAACCTGCGGGACCTGCTGCTCGCCGCCCCCGCCGGCTCGCGGCCCACGATGGGCCTCGACCCGGGGTTGCGCACCGGCGTGAAGGTGGCCGTGGTGGACGGTACGGGCAAGGTCTCGGCCACGGCGACGGTCTATCCGCACGCCCCGCGCAAGCAGTGGCAGGACGCCCTGGACACGCTGGGCAGGCTGGCCGCGGAGCACCGCGTGGAGCTGATCGCCATCGGCAACGGCACCGCGTCGCGGGAGACGGACAAGCTGGCCGCCGAACTCATCGCCGCCCGGCCCGAGTTGCGGCTCACCAAGGTGATGGTGTCGGAGGCGGGCGCCTCGGTGTACTCCGCGTCCGCCTTCGCCTCGCAGGAACTGCCCGAGCTGGACGTGTCACTGCGCGGCGCGGTGTCCATCGCCCGGCGGCTCCAGGACCCGCTGGCCGAACTCGTCAAGATCGACCCCAGGTCGATCGGAGTGGGCCAGTACCAGCACGACCTGTCCGAGGTGAAGCTCTCCCGCTCGCTCGACGCGGTCGTCGAGGACTGCGTCAACGGCGTGGGCGTGGACGTCAACACGGCCTCGGCGCCGCTGCTCTCGCGGGTGTCGGGCATCGGCGCGACGCTGGCGGAGAACATCGTCGCGCACCGGAACGGCAACGGCCGGTTCGGCAGCCGGGCGGCGCTGAAGGCGGTGCCGCGGCTGGGACCGAAGGCGTACGAGCAGTGCGCCGGCTTCCTGCGCATCCGCGGCGGTGACGATCCGCTGGACGCCTCCAGCGTGCACCCGGAGGCCTATCCGGTGGTGCGGGACATGGTGCGCACGGCCGGCGGGGACGTCACGGCGCTCATCGGGGACACCGGCAGGCTGCGGTCGCTGAAGCCGCAGGAGTTCGTGCGGGACGGTTTCGGACTGCCGACGGTCACCGACATCCTGCGTGAGCTGGAGAAGCCGGGACGCGACCCGCGTCCGGCGTTCCGCACCGCCGAGTTCATGGAGGGCGTCGAGAAGATCGGCGACCTGGCTCCGGACATGGTGCTGGAGGGGGTCGTGACCAACGTCGCCGCCTTCGGCGCCTTCGTGGACGTCGGGGTGCACCAGGACGGCCTGGTGCACGTCTCGGCGATGTCGAAGAACTTCGTGAAGGACCCGCGCGACGTGGTCAAGCCGGGTGACATCGTGCGGGTGAAGGTGCTTGAGGTGGACGTGCCGCGCAAGCGGATCTCGTTGACGCTGCGGCTGGACGATCCGCAGGGCGGCGGTCGCCCGCCCCGGCAGGCCCGGGAGCCGGCCGCCGGCCGCGAGCCGCAGGG
>NZ_BAAHCA010000784.1:0-2346 GCF_054776295.1 Streptomyces sparsus | reverse complement strand
AGCGCCAACCCGGCCGCCTCCCGCATCCCGCCTGAGGCGACGGCCTCAGCGTCCAGGACCCGCCGCAGCGTGCTGTCGGCCGCGCGCAACCTGGCGTCCAGCACCTGCTCGGGAGAGACGCGGTCCCAGACGTCCGGGAGGTGCCGGGCGATCAGCGTGTGCCGGAAGTTGTAGAAGGTGGCGGTGACCGGCCCCGGGCCGACCCGGCCCAGGGCCGCGGACCGGCCGGCCAGGTAGCGGCCCATCGGGTCGTCCAGGCCCAGGCCGGACAGCTCCTTGTCGAAGTCGGGGCTGAAGTAGACCGTCGAGTGCAGGACGTTCAGCAGCTCATGGCAGTGCCGGATGGCCTGGCCTGGCCTGGCAGTGGCGGCATGTCCGAGTTCCCCTGTTCCTGTGCGGCTGCTTCGGTCACGGCAGGGCCGCCGGACCACTCCCGCGGACCATGGGGCGTGCGCGAGGCTCACGCCCGGCCGCCGCGGAGCCCGAGCCGGATACCGGTAGCCACTGTCGTCAGCCTCCCGAGGTGGGGCAACAGAGTTGACAAGGAGTTGTAGACCTTGTCCGACAGTTGGCAGGCGGCTCGCGGCAGCAGGGAGCCCGGCCGTCGGCGTGACCGCCGTCCCCGCACGGCGAAGAACGGCACCTCCGTCGCCTCCGGCTCCTACGAGAGCAGGAAGTCCGCCCGCTCTCCCCGCCGAGTCACCGTCCACAAGGTCACCGACGCCGACGTACGCGCCGCCTTCCGCCCGGTCGTCACCCGCTGACCGCCGCCCGACCCGCCGACAGTGCGTTCCCCATGATCGTCGGCCGCGCTCAGGTGGGCGTCGCCGGGTCCGGTCGCAGCCGATCGCCTGCGACCGGCGATCGACGCCACATCAACCGGTCTCGCCGTCAGCACAGGCGCGGGACGCCCCGAACGCCTTCGCCAGCAACACCGAGAACTGCTCGCGCTCGGCCTTGCTCAGCCGGCCGACGCCCTCGGACGGCAGGGTGAACCGACCCTCGACGTCCCGGCTGACCTCGGTGCCCGCCTCGGTGATCGACACGCGCCGTGTGCGGCGGTCGTTCGGGTCGGGCTCGCGAACGACCAGACCGCGGGCCTCCAGGCGGCCGACCAGCTGCGAAACGTTCGACGCGTCGCAGGCGAGCTCGACCGCCAGCTCGCCCATCGTGCGGCTCCCCCGGCCGAGCTGCACCAGCAGGCAGGCCTGCGGGCCGCTGAGCCCGGACGGGTGCGCGGCCCGCTCGAACGCCGCCTCGTAGGCGTAGACGAAGTCGTAGAGCTGGTCCTCGAGCCTCATCGCACCAGAATACTTGATGCACTCATGAAAATACTTGATTCCCTCAAGCATCGGTGGTTCCATGGCCGTGGCATTCCTTTAGCGACTCAACTATCTAGGAGACCCGCCATGTCCCGTGTCCTGATCACCGGTGTCCGCGGCAAGACCGGCGTCCCGCTGGCCCGGCTGCTCGCCGCCCGCTCAGACGTCGAGGTGCTTGGCGGCAGCTCCGACCCGGCGTCCGTCGACCTTCCCGGGGTGCGCCCGACGGCGTTCTCGTGGGACGAGCCGGCCGGTTGGCCCGCTGCCACCGACGGGCTCGACGCGATCTACGTCGTCCGCCCCGACCGCGAGGACGCACCCGCCCTGGTGGCCGACCTTCTGCGGGTCACCGCGGCGCCCACCCGCGTCGTGCTGCTCTCGGAGCAGGACGCCGACTCGTTCGCGCCCGGCACCTGGACGCTGGAGGTCGAGCGCGCCGTGCGCGAGAGCGACCGCAGCTGGACGATCCTGCGCCCGGGCTGGTTCGCGCAGGTCTTCACCGACGACCGCTACCTGCGCGGCGACGTGGCAGCCGGCCGGCTGCCCTTCCCGGCCGGCGGCGCCGCCCTGGCCTGGATCGACACGCGCGACATCGCCGCCGTCGCCGAGCGTGCGCTCCTTGACGACGCCCTGGCGGGCACGGTCCACGAGCTGTCCGGGCCGGAAGCGCTGACGCTGCCCGAGACCGCCGCGGTCCTGTCCCAGGCGCTCGCCCGGCCCGTCGAGCACGTCGAGATGTCCGTCGAGGACGCCGTCGCGGGTGTCGACGGCTTCGAGCGCTGGGAGTTCGTCACCACCTACGAGCGGGTGCGCGCCGGGGTCTACGCCACCGTCACCGACGGCGTGGAGCGGGCCACCGGGCGTCCGGCCCGCTCGTTCCGCGACTTCGTGGCCGAGCACCTGGACGAGCTGACCGCCCGCCCAGCCGAGGACGCCGCCGCACACTGACCCCGCGCCGCCCGCTCACCTACGCGCGTGTGCCGGTGCTCCCCCGGTGAGCCGGGCGCGTGCGGTGGCCACACCT
>NZ_BAAHCA010000783.1:0-2358 GCF_054776295.1 Streptomyces sparsus | reverse complement strand
CACCGCGGCGTCGTCGGCCTGCTCGACGGCGTCGGCGAGTCCGTGGCAGGGCACCGGTGTCACCGACACTCCGGCGGCGAAGTCCTCGATCAGCCGCCGCTGGTAGGGGCTGCCCGTGGTCGCCGGTGTCGCCCACACGGCGACCGGACCGCCGCTCGCAGCGGCGGGCTTGACCGCGGGAACGGTGCCGATCACCGGGAGGGCGGGCTCCAGTTCGGCGCGCAGGGTGCCCAGGGCGTGCACCGACGCGGTGTTGCAGGCGACGATCAGCGCGTCCGGTCGCTGCTCGGCCGCGGCTCTGGCGCACAGCAGGGCGTGCTCGGTGATGTCGGCCGGGGTGCGCGGGCCCCACGGCATGCCGTCCGGGTCGCACGACAGGACCAGGTCGGCGTCCGGTCGGAGGCGCCGCACCGCGGCGGCGGCGGGAAGCAGTCCGATCCCGGAGTCGATCAGCGCGATTTTCACAGGCTCAGGGTACGCGGCCGGCCGTCGCGCCACCGAGGGAGGTGACGCGGCGGCGGAGGCTCACTTGCGTCCGGGCGTCCACTGCATGCCCCAGCCGTAGGCGTGGTCCACGGTGCGCTGCGGGCTGACGCCGCGCTCCGGCACGAGGTAACGCGCTTCCCGCTGCACGACCAGGTCACCGCCGTTGTTGGTGAGCAGGGCGAGCGCGCACACGGTCGACGGCACCGTGCACTCGTCGAGCGAGAAGTCGACCGGCGCACCGTGCTGCGGGGTCAGCGTGACCGAGGCGTTGAGGTTGGCGAAGCTGCGGGCGCCCTCGTAGACGGTGACGAAGATGAGAACGCGGCGCAGGTCCCGGATGTGGTCCAGGTTGACGGTGAGGTTCTCCCCGCTGTCCAGGGCCCCGGTGCGGTCGTCGCCGTCGAGGTGGACGTACGGCGGCTGGTGGAGCGAGCCGAACGCGTTGCCCAGTGCCTGCACCACGCCCTTGCGGCCGTCGCTGAGTTCGTAGAGCGCGCACAGGTCGAGGTCGAGGTCGGAGTGGGCTGCCATCGCCCGGCCGAGCTTCTGCCCCCATCCCTTGAACTGCTTGCGCACCTGCCAGTTGAGGTTGACCCGAAGCGACCCGGAGGTGCCGCCCTGCTTGGTGAGCGAGACCGAGGGTGCTTCCTTCGTCAGCGTCACCTTCGTCAGCCGTACCGGCGCGGGAGCCGGGGCCGCAGCGGGGGCGGGAGGCGCCGGAGCCGCAGGGGCAGGGGCGGGGGGCGCGGCGGCCGGCTCGTCGCCGGAGATGCCGAAGTCGCTTGCCAGGCCGGCCAGTCCGCTGTCGTAGCCCTGGCCGACGGCGCGGAACTTCCAACCGCCCTGCCTGCGGTAGAGCTCACCGAGCACGAAGGCCGTCTCCGGGCCGGCGTCCTCGCTGTCGAACCGGGCGATCTCCCGGCCGTCGGCCGCGTCCAGCACCCGTACGTAGAGGCCCGGCACCTGCCCGAACGTGCCGCCGTCGGCGGACACCGCCAGCACCACCGTCTCCACGGACGGCTCGACCTGGGCCAGGTCCACCGCGAGGGTGTCGGTGACGGCCGGTCCCGCGGGTTGTTTGCCCTCGTGCCGCACGGCCCCGGAGGCGTGCGACGGCTGGTTGTAGAAGACGAAGTCGCTGTCCGAGCGGACCTTTCCGGCACTCAGCAGCAGTGCCGAGGCGTCGACGTCGGGCACTCCCGGCCCCGCGGACCACCCGGTCTCCACCCGGACGGCAGCGGCCGGTACGGGGGTGTTGGTCCCCTTGCGCATGGTCATACTGCTCCCCCTCAAGATGGCTGCGGTTCTCCACCGCACTGTCCTGCTCGGCCAGGTCCAACCTAATCCAACGCCGTCGCCGGTCCACCGACGGCTTCCGGTAAGCCGGGAAGGGCCCGCCGGGCGGCGCGTCCGACAGGGGGCTTGCGGGCCCGCACCCGACGAAGAGGCGCTCTATTACCCCAGGTTGAGACGATCATGCGACCGATTTGCAGAGGTTCGCTCGTATTAGGGACACGCAGTCCCACGGAACCCGTGAAAAGACCCCCTTACCGGGCTCCTCATCCGGCACTTCTTCCGCTTAACTTATGGAGCATGACCTCCCCCTCCCTCGGCAGCAGCTACGGCGGCTACGGCGGTGGCTACTACGCCACCCCCTCCTTCGCCGACACGCCCATCTACGACAGCCTGGTGGCAGAGCGGGGCACCCCGCAGATCGCGCCCATCCGGGTTCCGGCCGCGTACGACACCGGCAACCACCTGCCCGCTCTGCAGTCCGCGCTCCCGGCGCTGGCCGGGCCGGGCGCAGGGGCCTCCTCCTACGCCGCCCCTCGCGGCTACCAGGCTCCCGCCCCGCAGCCGGCGCCGCTCCAG
>NZ_BAAHCA010000782.1:0-2364 GCF_054776295.1 Streptomyces sparsus | reverse complement strand
CGTCCGACGCGGCACGCGGCTGCTCGGCGCCCCAGTTGCCGACCTCGTCCGTGCCGCCGGGGTCCGGAACCGACGAGTTGCCGACCGGGGCCTGCTTGTGATCGTCGCCGGGTGCGCCGACGGTCATGCAGCCGGTGAGGGCGGCGAGCGCCGCCGCGGCGACGGTCGTGCGGGACAGGGCGCGGGGACAGCGCACGGGCGGACTCCTCAGGACCGGACTGCGGTGCGGGCGCCCTGTCCAACTCCGTTGCCGGTCCGGAGGACACGCCCGGCGGCCTCGGGACCGGCGGCGTTCCCCTGCCGTCGGCCCGGCGACGTGCCCCTGCCGTCGGCCGTGACGCGGCCCCCGGATCCGCGGGGCGACGCGCACCACCGGATCCGCGGGGCGTCACGGACAATGGCCGGGTGCTGGAGATGACACGCGAGACCTTCGAAGAACTGGTGAGCCAGGCGCTGGACCGGATCCCGCCCGAGCTGACGCGGATGATGGACAACGTCGCCGTCTTCGTGGAGGACGAACCCGACGCGTCCGACCCCGATCTGCTCGGGCTCTACGAGGGGACACCGCTCACCGAACGCGGCGAGTGGTACGCCGGGGTGCTGCCCGACCGGATCTCGATCTACATGGGCCCGACCCTGCGCTACTGCGAGTCCCCCGACGACGTGGTCCACGAGGTGGCCGTGACCGTCGTGCACGAGGTCGCCCACCACTTCGGCATCGAGGACGAGCGACTGCACGAACTCGGCTGGGGCTGAGCACGCCCCACGGCGACGGACAGGCGCGGGCCCCAGGCGCACGCGAGGCGGGCGCCGCGTCCATGGTGGGTACAGATGCGCGATACCGCATAGTCGGGCTCGCGTGGGGGCATACGCCCTCCCATGGCCAGTGCTCCCGACAGGCTGCTGCGCGCCTGCCTCCGTCCCGTGGAACACGGTGTGAACCGCCTCGCAGGCGCTCTGCGGCGGCGACGCCGTGCCCGTGCCGCCCCCGGGCTGGAGCTTGCCGCCCGGCCGCATCCCTTCGCCCGGGCTGTCGGCCTGGTCCTGGTGACCCTGCTGGGCGCCTGGGTGGGACTGCTCGTGGTCGGCAACGTGCACAAGCCGGTCGGTCCGATGGACACCACCATGACGCTGCGCCCGTCGATCAACGGCGGCACGAAGATCAACGTCGCGCCCCTGGGCGCACTGCAGTTGGAGAACCACCGGGCGCCGCTGCGGTTGGACGTCGACGTCACCCGACTCGACCCGGAGCGCGTCGGCTCGCTCATCGACCGCCCGGAGCGCTTCAACGGCCTCCAGGAGCGCGTCACCCGCGACGTCGAGTCAGGCACCCGGGACCTGGCGGTGCGGTCCTGCGCGGCGGTCGTCGCGGGGGCGACCGCGTTGGGCCTCGCCGTGTACCGCCGCCCCCGCAGGGCGATGGCCGCGGGCGGCCTGGCGCTGACCCTGCTGGTCGCCTCGGGTGCGACGGCGGCAGCCACCTGGAACGCGAAGGCGATGCTGGAACCGAAGTTCTCCGGGCTGCTGGCGGGAGCACCGAGCCTGGTGGGCGACGCCCGCAACATCGTCAGCGACTTCAGCATCTACGAGCAGGAACTCGCCCGGCTCGTGACCAACGTGACGAAGCTGTACGAAGCCACCTCGACCCTGCCGACGTTCCAGCCGGACCCGACCACGACGCGCGTGCTGCACGTGTCCGACATCCATCTCAACCCGGCGGCCTGGACGATCATCAAGTCCCTGGTGGAGCAGTACGAGATCGACGTCATCATCGACTCGGGCGACACCATGGACCACGGGACCGCCGCCGAGAACGCGTTCCTGGACCCGGTCGAGGACCTCGGCGCGCCCTTCGTGTGGGTGCGCGGCAACCACGACTCCAGGGCCACCCAGACGTACCTGGAGGGCAAGGAGAACGTGCACGTGCTGGACGAGGGCGTCTCCGTGAAGCTCGCCGGGCTGCGCATCGCCGGATGGGGTGATCCGCAGTTCACCCCGGACCGCTCGGTCGCAGCGGCCGGCGACCCGGCCGAGCGGGCGGCGGGCCGGCGGTTGGCCACGTCGCTGCGCTCCCAGCGCGACCAGGGCAAGCCGGTGGACATCGCCGTGGCGCACAACCCCGTACTCGCCAAGGAGACCGACGGCGCGGTGCCGCTGACGTTGGCCGGCCACACGCACAACCGCAAGCAGTACACGCTGAAGAACGGCACCCGGCTGATGGTGGAGGGTTCCACCGGCGGCAGCGGCCTGCGCGCGGTGGAAGGCGCCGAGCCGGACAAGGTGCAGGCGTCGATCCTCTACTTCGACCAGGACACCCGGGAGCTCCAGGCGTGGGACGCGATCACCCTGGGCGGCCTCGGGCTC
>NZ_BAAHCA010000781.1:0-2370 GCF_054776295.1 Streptomyces sparsus | reverse complement strand
ACGGCATCCAAAGCCTCACCGAGCAGGGCGTCACGCGCTTCCTGGAGATCGGACCAGACAGCACCCTCACCGCCCTCACCCAGACGGCGTCGGGCGGTGACGACCAGGTCGCTGTGTCGCTGCTGCGCAAGGACCGCCCGGAACCCGTGGCCGTACTCCAGGCTCTGGCGGCGCTGCATGTCAACGGCGCGGACCTCGACTGGACTGCCGTGCTGGGCGGGGCTGACGCCGACGCGCGGGCCGTCGAGTTGCCCACCTACGCCTTTCGGCGACGTCGCTACTGGCTCGCTCCGCACGAGTCCGTGCCGGGTGCGCCGACCGGGCCCGCCCACGCCGCCGGTCTGGTCGACGCCGACTTCTGGGCCGCGGTCGAGCAGGAGGACCTGAGCACACTCGCCGCCGACCTGCACCTCACGCCCGACGCGTTGGAGCCGGTGGTCCCCGCCCTGTCCACCTGGTACCGCCGCCGGTTGCACCAGGCGGAGGTCAACGCCCTGCGTCATCGTGTGACCTGGCAGCCGCTGACCCGGGACGACGAGCTGGACGACGCCGGCGTCGGTTCCGCTGGTCAGTGGCTGGTCCTCGTGCCCGCCGTGGGAGCGGACGCCACCGTCGAGACAACCGTGCGAAACGTGCTGGCAGGGTTGCGCAAGCACGGCCTGGACCTGCTCGTTCGCGCCGTGGTGCCGGGGGACCCGGCGGCGTGCGCCGAAGCGCTGCGGAACGTGCGCGCCGAGGACGGCACACCTGACGCGACCCTGTCGCTGCTCTCCCTGGACGCCGCCACCGACCCGGCCGTGGCCACCGTCGCGCTTCTGAAGGAGCATGTCCGGGGACCGGCACTCGGCCCGCTGTGGGTCCTCACCCAGGGAGCCGTTTCCGTCGGTTCCGGGGACCTGCCGCGCCCCCTGCAAGCCGCGGTGTGGGGGATGGGGCGCGTCGCGGGGCTGGAACATCCTGACGTGTGGGGTGGTCTGATCGACCTCCCCGCCGATGTCGACGACCGGGGATGCGCACGTCTGGTCAGGGCGCTGACCCGCCTGAAGCGCGGTGAGGACCAGGTGGCCGTCCGGCCCAACGGCCTCTTCGGCCGCCGCATGGTGAAGGCGGAGAGCGCGCCGGCTGGCAAGGACACCTGGCAGCCGCGCGGCACCGTGCTCATCACGGGCGGCACCGGCGCGCTGGGCGGCCACGTGGCCCGGTGGGCCGTCGGCCGGGGGGCCCGGGACCTGCTCCTCGTGAGCCGCCGGGGTCTCGACGCGCCGGGAGCCGCAGACCTGCACGAGGAACTGACGGAGGCCGGCGCCCGGGTCACCGTCGCCGCGCTCGACGTCTCCGAACCGGAGGAACTCGGCCGGCTGCTGGCCGAGCACCGCGTCGACGCCGTCTTCCACACCGCTGGAGTGCTTGATGACGGCACGCTGCTGACAACTGACGCGGACCGCATCGAAAGGGTGATGCGCCCGAAGGCCACCTCGGCTCTGCTGCTGGACGCACTGACCAGAGACGCGGACCTGTCGGCCTTCGTGCTGTTCTCGTCCCTCGCCGGTGTTGTCGGCAGTCCGGGTCAGGCCGCCTATGCGGCGGCCAACGCGGTGCTGGACGCGTTGGCCGAGCGGCGGCGCGCCGAGGGGTTGCCTGGCACGTCGATCGCCTGGGGACCCTGGGCCGGCGGCGGCATGGCCGCCGACGCCGGTGGCCGTCGTCGCGGCCGAGGGGCGGTGCATCCCGTCGAGCCCTCTCTCGCCCTGTCCGTGCTCGGTGCCCTGCTTGACGGCGGCAGCGCCCCGGAACTGGCAGCCGACATCGACTGGGACGACTTCGTGCCGGCCTTCACCGCCGCCCGCCCGAGCGCACTGCTGTCCGCGTTCACCACCGACCGCACCCGGCACTCCCCGGCCTTGCCGCTCACTGCTGGCGAGCCACAGGGCACTCTGAGGTCCCGGCTCATGACCCTGCCCCGAGAGGCGGCACAGCGTGTGCTTCTGGATGAGGTGCGGGTGCGTGCGGCTGGTGTGTTGGGTTTTGACGGTGTGGAGCGGGTGGGTGCGGATCGTGCGTTCCGTGATCTGGGTGTGGATTCGCTGATCGCGGTGGAGTTGCGGAATGTGTTGGCGGCGATGTGTGGGGTGTCGTTGCCGGCGACTGTGGTGTTTGATCATCCGACGCCGGAGGCGTTGGCGGGTTTCCTGTTCGGTGAGTTGTGCGGTGAGGCCTCGGGCGATACGGCCGAGGTTGTGCCGGGGTCGCTTTCGATGGACGAGCCGGTGGCAATTGTCGGAATGGGGTGCCGTTTCCCGGGCGGGGTCCGGTCGCCGGAGGAGTTGTGGTCGCTGCTCGCGGAGGGGCGGGAAGGGCTTTCCGACTTCC
>NZ_BAAHCA010000780.1:0-2376 GCF_054776295.1 Streptomyces sparsus | reverse complement strand
AGATGGCCGGCCTCTGCGGCCACCACGTCCAGCAGCCGGCCCCAGTCGGCGTCGTCGAGCCGCGGCAGCAGCACATCCGAACGGTGCCCGGTGCCGTCCCGGTCGTGCACCACCGCGGTCAGCCGCCCGGGACGGACCGACACGGCCCCCACCGCGCCTGCCCGGGCAAGGCGCCGTCCGTCTCGGGTCGCCCCGGCGTCCAGGGTGTTCGCCACCAGGGCCGCCAGCCAGCTGACGCCCCACCAGGTCCGGGCGAAGGCCTGCCCCTTCGCCGGCGGCGACGCGACATAGGTCCGCTCCTGCTCCGGTGTGTCGTGCTGCCCGCTCACCGGCGGCTCCTTCCGCTCGGCCGTTCGGCCGCCCCGCCGACCGGTGCCGCCCTCAGCTCGACCAGCTCCGCCAACTCGCCGTCGGACAACTCGGTCAGCGCGGTGGTGCCGGCGTCGAGCACCGCCTCGGCCAGCGCGGCCTTGCGACTCAGCAACTCCGCGATGCGGTCCTCGACGGTGCCCTCGGCGATCAACCTGTGCACCTGCACCGGGCGTTGCTGCCCGATGCGGTGTGCGCGGTCGGTCGCCTGCGCCTCGACCGCCGGATTCCACCAGCGGTCGAAGTGCACGACGTGCTCGGCGGCGGTCAGGTTGAGTCCGGTGCCGGCCGCCTTCAACGACAGCAGGAACACCGGCACCTCACCCCGCTGGAAGCGGCGCACCATCTCCTCCCGGGCGCGTACGGGAGTGCCGCCGTGCAACAGCATCGTCGGTACGCCCCGGGCGGCCAGGTGCGACTCCAGCAGCCGGGCCATGCGCACGTACTGGGTGAACACCAGCGTGTTCACGCCCTCCGCGAGCAGCGTGCCGAGCAACTCGTCGAACAACTCCAACTTGCCCGACCGGCCCGGCAGTTCCGGGTCCTCCTCCTTGAGGTACTGCGCCGGGTGGTTGCAGATCTGCTTGAGCGACGTGAGCAGCTTGACGACCAGCCCCCGCCGCGCCGGGCCGTCCGCGCCCGAGACCGCGGCCAGTCCCTCGCGGACCACCGCCTCGTACAACCCGGCCTGCTCGGCGGTGAGCGCCACCGCCCGGTCGGTCTCCGTCTTGGCCGGCAGCTCCGGCGCGATGCCCGGGTCGGACTTGCGCCGACGCAGCAGGAACGGCTGCACGAGCCGGGCCAACCGCTCGGCCGCCGGCCCTCCGCCGGGCCCCTCGTGCGCCTCGACGGCGTCGGCGTACCGCCGGCGGAACGCCGGCAGCGTGCCCAGCAGCCCGGGAGTGGTCCAGTCGAGGATGGCCCACAGCTCCGCCAGCCGGTTCTCCACCGGCGTGCCGGTCAGGGCGATCCGGGCCCGCCCCGACACCGTCCGCAGCCGGCGGGCGGTGGCCGAGTAGGGGTTCTTCACGTGCTGCGCCTCGTCGGCCACCACCAGGCTCCAGTCGGCGGCGGCGTCCAACTCGGGCGCGTCCAGCCGCATCGTGCCGTACGTGGTGAGCACGAACTCGCCCTCGGCCAGGGCGTCGAGCCGGCGTTCGGCGCCGTGGTACCTGCGCACCGGTGTGCCCGGGGCGAACCTCTCGATCTCCCGCTGCCAGTTGCCCAGCAGGGACGCCGGGCACACCACCAGCGTGGGGCCGGCGAACTCCGGCGCCTCCTGCCGCCGCAGGTGGAGCGCGATCAACGTCAGCGTCTTGCCCAGCCCCATGTCGTCGGCCAGGCAGCCGCCCAGCCCTAGCGACGTGAGCCGGTCCAGCCAGGCGAGGCCGCGCTGCTGGTAGTCGCGGAGAGTCGCGGACAGCGCGGTCGGCGGCTCGCGAGGCGGGTCCTCGTCGCCGGGGTCGGCCGTCAACCGCTCGCGCAGGGCCGCGAGGTGTCCGGCGGCCCGGATCTCGATCCGCTCGCCGTCCTCCTCCCAGTCACCGGTGAGCGCACCGCCGAGCGCCTCGGCCGCGGTGACCTTGCGGTCCCGGCGGGTGACAGCGCGCCGTACCGACTCCGGATCCAGCAGCACCCACTGATCACGCAGCCGGACGAGCGGCCTGCCCGCCTCGGCCAGCCGGTCCAGCTCCGCACGGCTCAGCTGCTCGCCGTCCACCGCGAACTGCCAGGTGAAACTCAGCAGCGCCTCCGGCGAGAGCAGCCCGGGCCGCCCGGTCCGCGAGGAGTCCGGCGGGCCGTCCCGGCCGATGTCCGCCCGTGTCGTCAGACGGCGGACCATGGCCCTGGGCCAGTGGACCTGCACCCCCGCGGTCTGGAGGCGCTGCCCGGTGGCGGGCGAGAGCAGTTCGGTGACCTCCTCGTCGGCGAGGTCGAGCGCGTCCGGGACCGTGGACGTCAGCAGGGCGCGCAGCGGCTCCCACGCGGCGGCGGCGCGCCGCAGGG
>NZ_BAAHCA010000779.1:0-2377 GCF_054776295.1 Streptomyces sparsus | reverse complement strand
GCGTCGCCGGAAAGCCGGGGCCGTGGTCGCGCACCCGCAGCAGGCGGTCGTCCACCGTCACCCGCACCGGCGGCACACCGTGCCGGGCGGCGATGGCCAGCCGGTTGCCCAGCACCCGCTCCAGCCGGCGCGGGTCGGTGGTGACCACGGCGTCCCGCTCGACGTCCACCCGCACCTCCGGGTCGAAGTCCCGCACCCGGCGGCTCACGAACTCGCCCAGCGCCACGTCCTGGAGTTCCGCCCGCTCGGCGGCGCCGTCCAGCCGGGCCACCTCCAGAACGTCCTCCACCAGGACCCGCAGCACCTGCGCCCGGTCCCTGACCATCTCCGACGGCCGGCCCTCGGGCAGCAGCTCGGCGGCGGTGAGCAGCCCGGTCACCGGGGTGCGCAGCTCGTGGGCGATGTCGGCGGTGACGCGGCGTTCCGCCTCCAGCCGGGCCTGGAGCGCGTCGGCCATGGCGTCGAGGTCGTGGGCCAGGTCGTCGGCTTCGTCCTGCGCCCGGCCGCCGATCGCCTCCCGGACCCGCACCTCGGCGTCACCCTCGGCGACCCGCCCGGCGGCGGTCGCCGCCTTGCGCAGCCGCCCGGACAGCCGGCCGCCGATCAGCACACCGAGCGCCGTACTGCCCAGCACCACCGTCAGCGAGCCGATGATCAGCGTGCGGTCCAGGTCGTCCAGGACCGAGTAGCGGTCGGTGAAGCGGGTGTGCAGCGACAGCACCCCGCCGTCCGGGAGCGGCGTCGCCGCCCACACGTCCGGGGCGGCCGAGCCGTTCTCACTGACGTAGGTGGCGCGCTCGCCGCGCTCCACGGCCTCCAGCAGCGGTTCCGGCAGGTTCGGGTCGTCCAGCGTCGCACCGAACGCGAGCCGCTCGTTCGACTCGTAGATGCGCTGCGCGGACTGGATGCGCTCGTCCTGCACGTCCCGGCTGTTGCTGATCATCGAGACCCGGGCGGCGTTGTGCACGATCAGGCTGAGCACCAGCGCGACGAGCGCGCTGACCGCGGCGATGGCGGCGCTCAGCTTCCAGCGCAGTCCCACCCGCAGCGGGAACGGGAGCCGTGGTGCGGCCACGTCAGCCCTTCAGTTTGTAGCCGAAGCCCCGGACCGTCTCGATCCGGTTCTGCCCGATCTTCGCCCGCAGCCGCTGCACGTGCACGTCCACGACCCGGGTGTCGCCGCCCCAGCCGTAGTCCCACACCCGCTCCAGCAGCCGGTCCCGGGAGAGCACCGCGCCGGGCGCGGTGGAGAACTCCAGCAGCAGGCGCATCTCGGTCGGCGTCAGCGGCACCGGCTCGCCGTCCCGCCTGACCTCCATGCCCTCGGTGTCGACCTCCAGGTCACCGAAGACCAGCACCGCGTCCGGCACCCGGCTGAGCGGCGCCTCCGCCGTCGGCGGGCCGTCCGGTCCGGGCGCCCGGGAGTGGGTGAAGCGACGCAGCACGGCCCGGATGCGGGCCACCAGCACCGCGCCGTCGAACGGCTTCGTCACGTAGTCGTCGGCACCGGCCTCCAGGCCCAGCACCACGTCGATGCTGTCCGCCCGGGCCGACAGCATGATGACCGGCACGGTCGACTCGTCGCGGATGCGCCGGCACAGGCTCACCCCGTCCAGGCCGGGCACCATGACGTCCAGCAGCGCCACGTCCGGCCGGTCGGCGCGGAAGGACTCCAGGCCCGCCAGGCCGTCGGCCACCGCCGTCACCCGGAAGCCGTCCCGCTCCAGGGTCAGTTGCAGTGCCTCCCGGATGACGTCGTCGTCCTCCACGAACAGCACGTGGGTGTCGGCCACCGCGGCGCTCACTCCTTCCTGACGGCGTCCGAGGACTCGGACGGGGACGGAGCCCGGGACGGCTCGTCCGGGTACTCCTGGTAGGTGCGGTCCAGTTCGGCGAAGCCCCCGTCCCGCCACACGTAGGTCACCACGTCCTCCCCGGACGGGCAGCACAGGGGGTCGTCCTTGAGGAAGATCTCCTGGTAGACGCGGAGTGAGCCGTTGTCGATCTCGGCGTACACGGCCGGTTCCTCGTCGGCGAACACGTTCACCCACGCGCCGCGGCTGCCCTGCCGGAAGACGTAGCTGCCCACGCCCTTGCCGTCGCCGCAGGTGTACACGTTGATCACGAGGTCGGCCGCGGATCCGCCGGTCAGCCGGCCGTACGCGACGTCCACCGGCCACGACTCGGCGTTGCAGGGGTGGAGGTCCTGTCGCACCATGTCGCCGACCGCCGGGTCGGACCGCAGCAGCGACACCACGTCCAGTGCCTTGCGGGCCCCGGGCGGCGACACGGGGGCGCCGGCGGTCGGCAACGGGGACTGCGACGCGGGCCCGTCCTCCGCGGCCCCGGCGTCACCGGTCGGCGGCTCGGCCTCCTC
>NZ_BAAHCA010000778.1:0-2378 GCF_054776295.1 Streptomyces sparsus | reverse complement strand
CGCCCCCCCCCCGGTCCCGTCCCCACTCGTCCGCGGTAGGGTCCGTCGTGCGCAGGGGCGGCGCAGGGGAGCGAGACCGAATACCGCCTCGCTGCCCTGCGCCGCCCCTGCCTTCGACGAACCGGGGCTCTCCCGGTCTTCCCGACGGAACCGGCGCTCTCCGAAGTTCTCCGCCGCTGTCGGAGCTTCGGAGCTTCGGAGCCTCGGAGCCTTGAACCGTGACTGCCCGGGTCAGCTCCGTCCGGCTACGGCCCTGCCGGCCGTCGTCTCATGGATGCGGGTGAACGTTTCGGCACGTATGTTCTGCCGCACGATGCCGGCCACCCGGTACCGTCCGTTGCGCGCCTTGCTGCACTTGCCCACGTGCACGGTGAGCGGGCCGGCCCACTCGTAGCCCTTGTTCTCGCCGTGGCGGATCAGCACGTCGGTGAGGTCCTCGCCCAGCTCGCCTGGGTAGGCGTCCAGTTGACGGTGTGCCTCCTCGTCGAGTTCGACGTCGTAGGCGTTGGGCACCACCACCCGGCTCCCGCTGCACACCACCGCGTGCCGGTCGCACTCCTGCCGCAACGCGTCGAACAGCTCAACCGGGTCATGGCCGCGGGACACCCTCGCCCGCAACGCCGCCGTCCAGTGTTCTATCGCTTGTTCCCATCGATTCAGCGCTCCCATGCTCCCCCGTCTGCCCGACCCGCACCGCCTCAATCGCCGGCTCCGGCCGCACGGGCGGTCCCGCCGTGCGCGCCGCGCATGTCCGGCGCGGCTGCGGAAAGCCGTAACCAGAAGCCGTAACGGCACGAGCAGGGACTTCGGCGAGGAGGCAGTCATGGCGGAGGAAGAGCGACGGTGGGCACGGCGATGGTGGGCATAAGAGGGGTCGCCGAGGCGGAGGACGCCTTCCGGCGGCTGGAGAAGACCGCCGCCGGCCCGGACCGGCAGACGCAGTACAGCAGGGGAGCCCTGGCGGCCTACCTGTGGGCTCTCGGACGGGGGGACGCGGCGCCGGTCACCGCCTACACCGTGGCGGGCGCCCCGAGTATGGAGACCCTGACCGCCGAGGCGGACGCCGCCGCTGTGCAGATGGAGGACTCGACGCAGCGCAGCGTTCCCCGCGAGTACCTGCACGGGGTCCACGACGCGCTGGCCTGGGTCTGCGGACACACCGAGACCCGCCCCTGACCCGGGGCCGCCGGCCGCCGGTCGACCCGGGCCGGGAGGCCGCTCGGTGACCGGGCTCCGCGGCCACCGAGCGGGCGGACGTCCGAGCCCCGGCCTGGCCCGGCCACGCCTACACTGCCGGGCGTGCAGTGGATTCCGGCGGCGGTGACGATCGGCAGTGTGGTCCTGGCGGCTGTCCTGGGCAATCTCTGGGTGCCCAAGGACGCCCTGCGCTGGTTCCGTGAGCTGCGCCGACCGAGGTGGATGATCCCCTTCCAGGGGTTCCTGCTGGTGGGCCTGGCCTACTACGTCCTGATGGGCGTGGTGTTGTACCGGGCGTTCGACCGGGACGACGTGGCGGCGGTCGTCCTGTCGTTCGTGGTGCTGGTCGGCAACGAGGCGTGGAACGGACTCTTCTTCGGCCGCCGCAGCCCGCGTGCGGGCTTCTACGGCATGGTCGCGTTCACCGTGCCGGTGGTCGCGCTGCTGGTGACCGTCGCGGAGGACCCGCTGTCGCTGGTGCTTGTCGGCGGCTACGTCGCGTGGGTGCTCTACGACATCGCGTGGGCCCGCGCACTGTGGCGCCTCAACCCCTGACGGCCGACCCGGCACCCCGGGCCGCACACGCGCCAGGGCCCCGACGCGCGCACACCGCTCTCCTGTCGCCGTCGACGAAGGCGAAGACGGAGGCCCCGGCCCCGCCGCTGCCACCCGCGGCCAGCGGGTGGACCGCGACGCCGATCCGGTGGGTCGCAAAACGACCAAAGCGGAGGATTTCGCAGAGTGTTACGGGGTATTCGGCACCCGGAACAGCCGTGAACCGCCGCCGGAACCGGGTCGCCGGAACCGGAGCGGTGCGTGCAAGGGAGGTCCGGTTGCGCCTCCACCACAGCCGGCCGACCGACCCGGGAGACAGCCGAAAGCGCCGCGGGCGCGGCTTCGGCCACCTGGACGCGCACGGCGAGCCGCTGCGCGACCCGGCGGAGCTGGCGAGGGCCAGGGCACTGGTCATTCCGCCGGCCTGGCGCGACGTGTGGATCTGCGCCCGGCCCAACGGCCATCTGCAAGCCGTCGTTCCGCCGCGCTCCCGGCCCTCGGAGCCGACGACACGCCCGGCACACCGGCGACCCGGGGCGCCGTGGAGCGGGCGGTCCTCCGCATGCTGCGGACCGGCCGCTCACCCAGGCCGGAGTAGAGCACCCCCCGCCGCGCTCCGTGCCGGC
>NZ_BAAHCA010000777.1:0-2378 GCF_054776295.1 Streptomyces sparsus | reverse complement strand
CGCGCCGGCGCTGCGGTCACCCGAGGCGTCGGGACCGGGCGCCGCACCGCCGGCGAGCAGCAGCGCGTCGAACTCCACCGACCGCGCGGTGACGAAGGTCCGCTGCACGGTGACCGGGTCACCGTCGCCGTCGGCCAGCTCGCCGCCGGTGGGGGCGATCACCAGCGGAACCATGCCGCCCGCCAGGACGGAGTCCCGCACCGCCCGCACCTGCGACAGGTCCGCGCCGGTGTCGGCGACGATGCCGATGACGCGCCCCTCGGTCGGCCACGTCCGACCGACCTGGGCGAGCGCGGCGCTCGGCTTGGGGGTGTGGGCGGCGTACTCCGGGTCCGGCTGCGGGACCGGCAGCCCGAGGCCGGTCGCCACCTCGCGGCACAGCCGCTCGTCGATGGTGGCCAGTACCCGCAGCGTCCGCTCCCGGATCGTCTGCTCGTAGCACTTGCCCAGCTCGAAGGTGTAGGCGCCGATGATGTGCTCCTGCTCCACCGGCGACATGCTCCGCCAGAACAGCCGGGGCTGGGAGAAGTGGTCGTCGAAGGATTCCGGCGCCTCCCGCACCTGGCGGGACTCCGGCACCTGCACCGGGGTCTCCACGTACCCGCCGGCGTCCGCACCCGCCATGAAGGGGCATCCGCCGTCCAGGGAGTTGGGCTGGTACGGGGCCACTCCGCGGTGCACGGCCTGCTGGTGGAAGCCGTCCCGCAGCATGTCGTTGACCTCGGCGTGCGGCCGGTTGATCGGGAGCTGCGAAAAGTTCGGCCCGGCCAGCCGGGTGATCTGGGTGTCGATGTAGGAGAACAGCCGGCCCGCCAGCAGCGGGTCGTCGGTGACGTCGACGCCCGGCACCAGATGCCCGGGGTGGAAGGCCACCTGCTCGGTCTCCGCGAAGTAGTTCGACGGGTTGGCGTTCAGGGTCATCAGGCCGACCGGCTGCACCGGCGCCAGTTCCTCGGGGACGATCTTCGTCGGGTCGAGCAGGTCGATGCCCTCGAAGGTCTGCTCGGGGGTGTCGGGAAAGGCCTGGATGCCCAGCTCCCACTGCGGGTACGCACCCGCCTCGATGGCGTCGGCCAGGTCGCGGCGGTGGAAGTCGGGGTCGAATCCGTTGATCATCTGTGCTTCCTCCCACACCAGGGAGTGCACGCCGGCCCGCGGCTTCCAGTGGAACTTCACCAGCGTCGTCGAGCCGTCGGCGGCCACCAGGCGGAAGGTGTGGACGCCGAAGCCCTCCATCGTCCGGTAGGAGCGCGGAATGCCCCGGTCCGACATGTTCCAGAGCGTGTGGAAGGTCGCCTCGGTGTGCAGTGAGACGAAGTCCCAGAAGGTGTCGTGGGCGCTCTGCGCCTGCGGGATCTCCCGGTCCGGGTGGGGCTTGCCCGCGTGGATGATGTCGGGGAACTTGATCGCGTCCTGGATGAAGAAGACCGGGATGTTGTTGCCGACCAGGTCGAAGACGCCTTCGGAGGTGTAGAACTTCGTGGCGAAGCCCCGGGTGTCGCGGACCGTGTCGGCCGACCCGCGTGAGCCGAGCACGGTGGAGAAGCGCACGAAGACGGGGGTCTCCACGTCCTTGGCCAGGAAGCCGGCCTTGCACACGTCCGAGGCGCTGCCGTAGCCGCGGAAGACGCCGTGCGCCGCCGCGCCCCGGGCGTGCACCACCCGCTCGGGGATGCGCTCGTGGTCGAAGTGGGTGATCTTCTCCCGCAGGTGGTGGTCGCGGAGCAGGACCGGGCCGCGCGCGCCCGCCTTGAGGGAGTGGTCGGTGTCCGGGAGGCGCAGCCCCTCGGCGGTGGTCAGCCGCGCCCCCTGCTGCGCCCGGTCGCCCGGCTCCCCGGAACGGCGCCCGGTGGGGGAGAGCGGGGCGGGCTCCGCCTGGTCGGGTTTGGGCGGCAGCGGCTCGCGGGGGGTCGTGGGCTCCTCCAGGGAGGGCGGCTCCGGGGCGGGCACCCCGGGAATGTCCGGGGAGCCGCCTGCGGCCTGCTCGTGCGGGTGGGGGGAGTTCTCGCTCTGGGTCACCGTTCCTCCGAGGTGTGGCTGCTGTGCGTACGACAGGGCGCGACTCGCACCGTGGGCGGAACGGCCACCTCCGTCCCCTTGCGCAAGGGACGGAAGCGGCAGGTGAGACGGGCGGAGCGGGTCGCCGCCGCCGGGTATCCGGTACGGGCCGTCCCATTCCTCCCGTCCGCCGGGAGGGGGAGCGGCACCCGTGGCGGCGCGCCATCGGCCGGAATACAGGGCAACCTTGCGAGTGGTTCGGACGTCCAGTTGTGCGGCACGCAGCGGGCACGCAGCGGGCACGCAGCGGTGGCGGTTCGGGCGGGCACGGCAGAGGCGGCGGGTCGGCGGGCGCGGCGGGTCGGCGTCCCGGTGGGCCG
>NZ_BAAHCA010000776.1:0-2379 GCF_054776295.1 Streptomyces sparsus | reverse complement strand
TGCCGGCCCGTCAGCCGTGCCGCGCCCCACGCGAGACCGGCGCCCAGTGTGGTCGTGCCGCCGCGCAGCAGCATCTCGTGCGTGAGGCTGCTGCCCAGCGACTGGTCGGGGCCCTCCCGGAGCAGCCGCTCGGCGTGCTCCGTCGACGGTTCCCGGATCGCGATGGCCAGGGCGGGGGCGAGGTCCGTGAGCAGGTTGACCAGCATGATCTGCCGGGCGTTGAGCGGCGAGGACCCGGTCAGCCCGGCGGCCAGCACACTGAACGCGACCTCCCCGAGATTGCCGCCGACCAGGATCGCCAGCGCGTCGCGGACCGAGCCCCACATCGCCCGGCCCTCCATCAGCGCGGCGATGATCGTCTCCAGCCGGTCGTCGCTGACCACAAGATCCGCGGCGGCCGTCGCGGCGGGCGTGCCCCGCCGGCCCAGCGCGATGCCGACGTCCGCGAGGCGGATGGCCGGCGCGTCGTTCGCGCCGTCGCCCGTCATCGCCACCACCCGGCCGATGCGCTGGTAGGCCTGCACGATCCGCACCTTGTGGTGCGGGCTGCACCGGGCGATGACATCCAGGGTGGGCAGCAGCTCGTCCAGCGCGTCGTCGTCGAGCCGGTCGATCTCGGCGCCCGTGCAGACCTTCTGGTCCGGGTCGTCGTTGACGGTGGCGGCGATGGCGTCCGCGGTAGCCGGGTGGTCGCCGGTGAGCATGACGGTCTGCACGCCTGCCTCACGCAGCCGCGCGGTGGCCGGCGCGGCACCGGACCGGACCGGGTCGGCGAGCGCGACGAAACCGAGGAAGACCAGTTCGCCGACCGTCTCGTCGCTGACGTCCTCGCCCTTGGCCAGGGGCCGTTCGGCGACGGCCAGCACACGGCGGCCGGCACCGGCCAGCCGCTCGGCGGCGTCGGTGAGGTGCTTGCGGCCGGCGTCGTCCAGCTCGGACTCCTTGCCGTCCAGCTGCCGGCGGGTACAGCGCTCCAGCACGTTCTCCGGCGCTCCCTTGACGCTCAGCAGGTCGCCCTGCGAGCAGTGCCCCGTCGTCGCGTGGTAGGCCCGGGACGGGTCGAAGGGCAGCGCGTCGGCCCGCTTCCACTTCGCCGCGCGGTGCCGGACCGTGACGCGGGCCCGGCGGGCGCCGGCGACCACGGCGTTGTCGGTCTGGTGGGCCAGCGGCTCCGACTCGCGGGCCGGGGGAGTGGCACGCAGCGCGGCGGCGAGCACCGCCTTGACGGCGGCGTCGAGGTGGTCCGCGGGAGTCTCGTGGTCACCGTCGCTCACCGCGGCCAGCCGCAGGTCCCCCTCGGTGAGGGTGCCGGTCTTGTCGAAGCACAGCACGTCCGCCCGGCCCAGGGCCTCGATGGTCTTGGGGTTGCGGACGAGCGCGCCGTGGTCGGCGAGTCGCCGCGCGGCGGCCAGCTGGGCGGCGTTGACGAGGAACGGCAGACCCTCGGGAACCGAGGCGACCGCCAGGTTCACCGCCGAGGACAGCGTCTGGCTCAGCGGGAGACCGTGCACCAGACCGGCCGTGGCGACCGCGACCGCCGAGCCGATGGCGATCGGCACGCTCGTCTTCGTCAGTGAGGTCAGCCGGGACTCCACCCCGGTGACGGGCGACTTCTGCCGGGCGGTGACCATGCTGCGGCCCACCTCGGTGGCCGAACCGGTGGCCACCACCACGGCGACCGCCTGACCGGCGGAGACGGTGGTGCCCTCGTAGAGCATCGAGTGCCGGTCGGCGATCTGAGCGGCGACGGTGGGCGCCGGGTCCTTCGCCACGGGCAGCGACTCGCCGGTCAGCGAGGACTCGTCGACCTCCAGCCCCTCCCCCTCCAGCAGCCGGCAGTCCGCCGGCACGACCTCCTGCGCCCGCAGCACCACGACGTCGCCGGGCACCAGGTCCCCGGCGGCCACCAGCCGCTCCGCGCCGGCCCGGCGTACGCGGGCACCGATCGCCGAGCGGGCGAACAGCTCCTCCAGCGCCCGGTCGGTCCGCACTCGCTGTACCGCGCCCAGCAGCGCCGACGCTCCGGTGATGCCCACCACCAGTCCGGCGTCGGTGCGGGAGCCGACCGCGGCGGACAGCGCCGCGCCCGCGGCGAGCACCGGAGTCAACGGGTTCGCGAGCTCCTCGACGAACGCCGACGCGAGTCCCACCCGGGTCGGCTTGTCGGCGTCCGGCTGGCCTGACGCCCGCTCGGTGGCCTGTTCCCCGGTGAGGCCGTCGGTCCCGGTGTCCAGCTTCTCCAGCACCCGCTCCACCGGCATCAGATGCCAGGGGGTGTTCTCCACCGGCGGCGTCACCGGCCGCGACAGCAGCTGCCGGGCACGCCAGCGACCGAGGCAGAACGCGGCGGTGCCCGCCGTCGTGCCGGCCGCCGCGCCG
>NZ_BAAHCA010000775.1:0-2379 GCF_054776295.1 Streptomyces sparsus | reverse complement strand
GTCGCCGTGCCGGCCACCAGCGGGCCGGAGCCGGCCGTGTCGCCGGTGCTGCCGACCCCGGTGCGGACCGGGCCGCTTGGCGCCGGCGCGGTGCTGTGCGGGGCGGAGTGCGAGGGGGCGGGTGAAGGAGGGGGCACGTGGACGGTGAGCGTCGCCGAGTACTCCGACGAACCGCCGGGCACGTTCGCGCAGGCGCCGTGCACCCGGTAGGTGCCGGGCTTGTCCACGGTGGTGGCCTGGCCACGGTAGTGGCCCTCGTTGCCGGCGGGCTCCAGCGTGACGGGGCCGTCCCGGAACCCGGGCGACTGGACGACCGTCGGGCTGGGCGAGGTGTAGGCCGAGCAGTCCACCCGGATCTCGACCACGGTGGCGGGTGCGGCGGACGGCGGGGAGAGCGAGACGCTCGCGCCGCTCACGTCGTCCTGGGCCAGTGCCGCGGGGGCGGACAGGCCGAGCACGGCTATGGACAGGGCGGCACCGGTGAGAACGCTGACGGAACGCATGGGCGGCTCTTCCTCCTTCGAGCGCGGCTGCGGCGCCGGGGGCCGCTGCGCTGGACGGGCCGCACTCGCCTGATACCGAGCCAACCTCCGAGGTGCGCCGCTCGCGATCCGACGGCCGTTCGGCGCCGCCCGGTCGAGCCCGCCGAGCCTGTCGCTGCGGAGAGTTCACGCAGCTCACCGAGGGTGCGGCGGGCCATTCGGGTGAAGCGTGGCAAACGGGGGACGGCCGGGGGCGCCAGGTCGCCGCCGGCGACCTACGTGACACACCGGTAACCCGCTCAGCAGCCCGAGCAGGCAGAATCCCCCCTCGGACCGTAAAGCCAGCAAGCGCCCGCCGCCGAGGAGAACCATGTCGTCGCCCACCGCCGTCCACGAACGCATCGACCGGTACTTCCGGATTACGGAGCGCGGCTCCACCCTCGGCCGGGAGACGCGTGGCGGCCTCGCCACGTTCTTCACCATGGCCTACATCCTGGTGCTCAACCCGATCATCCTCAGCGGTGCCGCGGACGTGAACGGTGACCAGCTGTCCTATCCGCAGCTGGTCACCGTCACCGCGCTGGTGGCCGCGGTGATGACGGTGCTGATGGGCGTCACGGCGAACCTGCCGCTGGCGCTCGCCGCCGGGCTGGGGCTCAACGCGATGGTCGCCTACCAGATCGCCCCGCTGATGACCTGGCCCGACGCGATGGGCCTGGTCGTGCTCGAGGGCATCCTGATCTGCCTGCTGGCCGCCACCGGCCTGCGCGAAGCGGTGATGCACGCCATCCCGGTGCCCATGAAGCAGGCGATCAGTGTCGGCATCGGCCTGTTCATCGCCTTCATCGGCATCATCAACGCCGGGTTCGCCACCCGGATCCCCGACGCCGCCGGGACCACCGTCCCCGTGCAGCTCGGCGCGGCCGGGGAGCTGAGCGGCTGGCCGGTGCTCGTCTTCTGCCTCGGTGTGCTGCTCACCCTCGCGCTGATCGCCCGCGGCGTGAAGGGCGCCATCCTGGTCAGCATCATCGCCATGACCGTGCTGGCCGTGGTGATCAACCACTTCGCGGACATCGCCGACGCCGCCTGGGGCCTCACCGTGCCCGGACTGCCCAGCGACATCGTCGCCGCCCCCGACTTCGGGCTGCTCGGCGCGTTCAGCCTGTTCGGCGGGTTCGCCGAGGTCGGCGCCATCACGGTGGTGCTGCTGGTCTTCACGCTGTTCCTGACCGACTTCTTCGACACCATGGGCACGGCTGTCGGTGTCACCAACGAGGCCGGGCTGCTCGACGAGAAGGGCCGCGTGCCGCGCCTGGGCCGGCTGCTGTTCGTCGACGGGCTCGCCACCGTGGCGGGCGGTGCCGCCTCCGGCTCGTCGAACACCTCCTACATCGAGTCCGCCGCCGGCGTCGGTGAGGGCGCCAGGACCGGGTTCGCCAACCTCGTCACCGGCGGCCTGTTCGTGCTGGCACTGTTCCTGGCGCCGCTCGCCGCCGTGGTGCCCGGCCAGGCCGCCGCGCCGGCCCTGGTCGCCGTGGGCTTCCTGCTGATGGCCCAGGTGCGGCACATCGACTGGACGGACTTCGGCATCGCCGTCCCGGCCTTCCTGACCATCACCGTCATGCCCTTCACCTACTCGATCACCAACGGCATCGGCGCCGGATTCATCGCCTACGTGGTGTTGCAGTCGGTGCTCGGCAAGGCCCGCCAGGTCCACTGGCTGCTGTGGGCCACGGCGGCGCTGTTCGTCGTGTACTTCGCCATCAACCCGATCCAGCAGCTGCTGGGCGCCGCCTGACGGAGCCGAGCCGCACGGCTGGCAGGCCAGCCGTGCGGACCGGGCGGACCGGGCGGCGGCGTGAGACGGACGGCCGCCGTGGTCCGGATGGGCGGGGGC
>NZ_BAAHCA010000774.1:0-2395 GCF_054776295.1 Streptomyces sparsus | reverse complement strand
CGTGCGGCAGGCCGCCGAACCCGCCGACGGCCCCGGCGCCGAGGCCGTCGGCCGGATCGCCGCACGGCACGGCGTCGCCCTGGCCTACGGCTACCCGGAACGCGACGGCACCGCCGTGTACAACTCGGTCCAGCTGATCGCCGCCAACGGCGACCGGCTGGCCGGCTACCGCAAGACCCACCTGTTCGGGGACTTCGAGGGCGGCGCGTTCCGGCCCGGTGACCGGCCCGTCGTGCAGGCCGAGTTGGACGGCGTCCGGGTCGGCCTGCTGATCTGCTACGACGTGGAGTTCCCCGAGACCGTCCGGGCGCACGCACTGGCCGGCACCGAACTGCTGGTCGTGCCGACCGCGCTGATGCGTCCCTTCGAGTTCGTGCCGCTCACCCTGCTGCCCGCCCGCGCCTGGGAGAGCCAGCTCTACATCGCCTACGCCAACCGGCACGGCGTCGAGGGCGACTTCCACTTCGCCGGACTGAGCTGCCTGGCCGCGCCGGACGGCACCGTGCCGGCCAGGGCCGGCACCGGCGAGGACCTCGTCGTCGCCGACGTCGACCCGGCCGCGCTGGCCGCCTCCCGCGCCGCCAACCCCTACCTCACCGACCGCCGCCCCGAGCTGTACCCGTCCCTGTGCTCGCAAGGAGAACCGCGCCGATGACCTCCACCGTGCCCGCCGCCGTCCACGACGAGCAGCACGCAGAGGCCCAGTCCCAGCCGCCCGTCACGATGTTCGGCCCGGACTTCCCCTTCGCCTACGACGACTACCTGCGGCACCCCGCCGGCCTGGGCGCGGTCCCGGCGACCGAGCACGGCACCGAGGTGGCCGTGATCGGCGGTGGCCTGTCGGGCATCGTCACCGCCTACGAGCTGATGAAGATGGGCCTCAAGCCGGTCGTGTACGAGGCCGACGCCATCGGCGGCCGGCTGCGCACCGCCACCTTCGACGGCTGCGACCCGTCGCTCACCGCCGAGATGGGCGCGATGCGCTTCCCGCCGTCGTCCACCGCGTTCCGGCACTACGTGGACCTCGCCGACCTGGAGTTGGAGCCCTTCCCCAACCCGCTGTCGCCGGACACCCCCTCGACGGTGGTGGACCTCAAGGGCGAGTCGCACTACGCGCGAACCCTCGACGACCTGCCGGAGGTCTACCACCAGGTGATGGACGCCTGGAACACCTGCCTGGAGGAGGGCGCCGACTTCTCCGACATGCAGCACGCCATCCGCACCAGGGACGTCGCCCGGATCCGGGAGATCTGGGGCCGGCTGGTGGAGAAGCTCGACAACCAGACCTTCTACGGCTTTCTCTGCGACTCACCGGCGTTCTCCTCGTTCCGGCACCGGGAGATCTTCGGCCAGGTCGGCTTCGGCACCGGCGGCTGGGACACCGACTTCCCCAACTCCATCCTGGAGATCCTGCGCGTCGTCTACACCGGTGCCGACGACGACCACCGCGGCATCGTCGGCGGCAGCCAGCAGCTTCCGCTGCGGCTGTGGGAGGACGAGCCCGCGAAGCTGGTGCACTGGCCGCTGGGCACCTCACTGAGGTCGCTGCACGAGGGCGCGCACCGCCCGGCCGTCACCCGGCTGCACCGCACCGCCGGCAACCGCGTCACGGTCACCGACGCGGCCGGCGACATCCGCACCTACCGGGCGGCGGTGTTCACCGCGCAGTCCTGGATGATGCTGTCCAAGATCGACTGCGACGACTCCCTGCTGCCCATCGACCACTGGACGGCGGTCGAACGCACCCACTACATGGAGTCGTCGAAGCTGTTCGTGCCGGTGGACCGGCCCTTCTGGCTGGACCCGGCCGTCGACGCCGAGGGCCGCCCCACCGGGCGCGACACGATGAGCATGACGCTCACCGACCGCATGACCCGCGGCACCTACCTGCTGGACGACGGCCCGGACCGGCCCGCGGTGATCTGCCTGTCCTACACCTGGTGCGACGACAGCCTCAAGTGGCTGCCGCTGGACGCCAACGAGCGCATGGAGGTCATGCTCAAGTCGCTCGGTGAGATCTACCCCGGGGTCGACATCCGCCGGCACGTCATCGGCAACCCGGTGACGGTGTCGTGGGAGAACGAGCCGTACTTCATGGGTGCCTTCAAGGCGAACCTGCCCGGCCACTACCGTTACCAGCGGCGGCTGTTCACGCACTTCATGCAGGACCGTCTGCCCGAGGACAAGCGCGGCCTGTTCCTCGCCGGCGACGACATCTCCTGGACCGCTGGCTGGGCCGAGGGCGCGGTGCAGACCGCGCTCAACGCGGTGTGGGGTGTCATGCACCAGCTGGGCGGGGCCACCGACCCGGCCAACCCGGGCCCCGGGGACGTCTACGACTCCATCGCCCCGGTCGAACTGCCCGAGGACTGAGGGCGACCGGGTGGCGGGCGCC
>NZ_BAAHCA010000773.1:0-2396 GCF_054776295.1 Streptomyces sparsus | reverse complement strand
CGGCCGAGCGCGCCGCCCGGCTCGGCGCGCTGCGGGACGGTCTGGCGGCCCGGCGTGAGGAGATCGCCGAGACCGTCACCGCCGAACTGGGCGCCCCGCTGGCCCTCGCCCGCTCCGTGCACGCCGACCTGCCGACCGCCGTCGCCGGCTCCTACGCGGTGATCGCAGCCGAGTACGAGTTCGAGGAACGGGTCGGCAACTCCCGGGTGTTCCAGGAGCCGGTGGGCGTGGTCGGCGCCATCACACCGTGGAACTACCCGCTGCACCAGGTCGTCGCCAAGGCGGCGCCCGCGCTCGCCGCGGGCTGCACGGTGGTGCTCAAGCCGGCCGAGGACACGCCCCTGGCGGCCCAGCTGTTCGCCGAGGCCGTGCACGAGGCGGGGTTTCCGCCCGGCGTGTTCAACCTGGTCACCGGGATGGGCGCGGTGGCGGGCGCGGCACTGGCCGGGCACCCGGACGTCGACCTGGTGTCCTTCACCGGCTCCACCGCGGTCGGCCGCCGCATCGGTGCGATCGCGGGAGAGGCCGTCAAGCCGGTCGCGCTGGAGCTCGGCGGCAAGTCCGCCAACGTCATCCTCCCGGGCGCCGACCTCACGAAGGCCGTCAAGGTAGGCGTCGCCAACGTGATGTCCAACTCCGGTCAGACGTGCAGCGCCTGGACCCGGATGCTGGTCCACAGCGACCAGTACGACGAGGCCGTGCAGCTGGCAGCGGCGGCCGTCGCCCGGTACACCCCCGGCGACCCGCGCGCGGAGGGCACGAGGATCGGCCCGGTGGTGAGCGCCGCCCAGCGGGAGCGGGTGGCCGGCTACATCGAGCAGGGCGTCAGGGAGGGCGCCGAGCTGGTCGCCGGCGGCCCGACCGCGCCCGAGGGCTGCGAGCGGGGCTACTTCGTGCGCCCCACGGTGTTCGCCGGTGTCACCCCGGAGATGACCATCGCGCAGGAGGAGATCTTCGGCCCCGTGCTGACGATCCTGCCGTACCGGGACACCGACGACGCGGTGCGCATCGCCAACGGCACCGTGTACGGCCTGGCCGGGGCCGTCTGGTCGGACGACGAGGACGAGGCCGTCGCCTTCGCCCGGCGGCTGGAGACCGGCCAGGTCGACATCAACGGCGGGCGCTTCAACCCGCTGGCGCCGTTCGGCGGTTACAAGCACTCCGGCGTGGGCCGGGAGCTGGGCCGCCACGGCCTGGCCGAGTACCTCCAGACCAAGTCCCTGCAGTTCTGAAGGAGGCCACCGCCGTGGTCCGAGCCGCTGTCCTGTCCGCCGTCAACACCCCGCTGGAGATCACCGAGATCTCGCTGCCCGCGCCCGGTCCGGGCCAGGTGGCGGTCAAGCTCGCCGCCGCCGGGGTCTGCCACTCCGACCTGTCCCTGTCCAGCGGCGTGCTGCGCCAGCCCGTGCCGGCCGTGCTCGGTCACGAGGGCGCGGGCACGGTCACGTCCGTCGGTGAGGGGGTCACCGAGGTCGCGCCGGGGGACCGGGTGGTCCTCAACTGGGCGCCTTCCTGCGGTACCTGCCGTTTCTGCGTCCGGCTGGAGGAGCCCTGGCTGTGCGAGCGGGCCAACGCGGCGACCACCGTGCCCTACGCCCGCGCCGCGGACGGCCGGGAGCTCTATCCCGGCCTGAGCACGGCGGCCTTCGCGGAGGAGACCGTGGTGTCCGCGCGGGCGGTGCTGCCGCTGCCGGACGGCATCGACCTGACCGACGCGGCCCTGCTGGGCTGCGCGGTACTCACCGGCTACGGGGCCGTGCACCACAACGCCCGGGTGCGGCCGGGCGAGTCGGTCGCGGTCTTCGGCGTAGGGGGCATCGGCCTCTCCGTGCTGCAGTCCGCCCGGATCGCCGGAGCCGAACGGATCGTCGCCGTCGACGTCTCCGGCGCCAAGGAGGAACTCGCCAGGGCTGCCGGGGCCACCGACTTCCTGCTCGCGTCGGACACCACGACGAAGGAGATCCGTGCGCTCACCGACGGGTACGGCACGGACGTGGCCGTGGAGTGCGTGGGCCGGTCGTCGACGATCCGGGGCGCCTGGTCCGCCACCCGGCGCGGCGGCCGGATCGCGGTGGTCGGCATCGGCGGCAAGGAGGACCTGGTGAGCTTCTCCGCGCTGGAGGTCTTCCACTTCGCCCGGACCCTCTCGGGCTGCGTCTACGGGAACTGCGTCCCGGCCAGGGATCTGCCGGTGGTGGCCGGGCACGTCCAGGCCGGACGTCTCGACCTGGGCACGCTGGTCACCGAGCGCGTCGGCCTGGACGACATCCCGGCCGCCTTCGACGACATGCGCGCCGGACGAGGCGGCCGGACCCTGGTGGTCTTCTAGCCGCCGCCCGCCGCCCGCCGCCCGGCCGGGTGCGCACGGCACCCGCCGTCGTCCTACCGGCCGGAGG